>NZ_LKCP01000016.1:0-61331 GCF_001518755.1 Bacillus sp. AM 13(2015)
TCGTTGCCTTGGCAGTCTCAGCGTGTAGACAAACCCTCGCATTCTTTGTCGGTCCTGCGTGCCGGTGCTCACGAATGTCAAATTCGCTCCGCTCCGGTACTCGTCCTTCCTAGGGCTGCAAAGGTTTTCTATCACGCTGAAAAGAAGAAAAAGGGCTAAAATAAATATCATTTTAGCCCTTTTTCAACAATCTGAGACTGCCTTATCGGCAGTCTTTTTCTATTGAAAAAACATTTCGGGTTTCATTGATCTTAAAATGGTCTTTTGCTATAATGACTTACGTTTAGATCAGTATAGAAAGCGGGTGTCTGTTTAAGGCATTTTGCTTTATTCATTGGAGGGGCTGTGATGAAGGTTCGGGAAACTGAACTGCCAGGTATCGGTCATAAAGCCGAAATGATCACAAGAAATAATGAGAAGCTTGCCATCATTACACATAATGACGGCAGAAGAGAAATGTATCATTTTCAGGAGGACGACCACGAAGAAACGATTTCTGGTATCCTGCTAAACGATGAAGAAGCAAGACAAATTGCGGCTATTTTAGGCGGCATGGTCTATAAGCCGAAAGCGCTTGAAACCGTAGAGGTAGCCATTGATGATCTAGTGATTGAATGGTTTAAAATTGAAAAGAATGCACCAGCTGTTCAGAGAAGCATCGGTGAACTCAATGTCCGCCAAAACTATCAAGTAACAGTCATCGCCATTATGAGAAAATCACACGAGAAGATTTTAAATCCAGGACCAGATACCATCATCGAAGAAGGCGATACCCTTGTTATTTCTGGAGAAAGAAAAGAATTAAAGAACCTGATTAAAGAAAAACTCAGCAGCTGATGAAGCCCATGCTGATAGGTTTTCTTCCGCTGCTTTCTTTCTGTGTTTAAAAAAGGCAGTGAAAAGGGAAGAATAAAAGAAAAAGCTTGGGGGATTTGTAGATGAACAAACAACAATGGACCATCATACTCGCATTTATTTTCGTATTAATTGTCTCAGTATTTGCCGTGATTAATGTACGGCCTGTCGAGGTAGACTACTTATTTGGAACGGCTGAATGGCCGCTGATCCTCGTCATTATCGGTTCTGTTTTAATGGGCGGACTGATTGTGGCATTTGCAGGGATCTTCCAAATTGTGAAACTGAAACGTGAACTAAAGGCATTAAAAGCTGAGCGTGCAGCCGCTGCACCTGCTGCTTCGACGAAAAAGGCAGACAAAGATCTTCAAAAAAAATCGCATGTTACGCCTTTAAAAGAACAGCCAGCATCATTTGACCGGAAGGAAAAATAATCTTCCAGCACAATTTCATAAAATAAAAATTGAAACCCCTCAGGCCACTCTAGTATAATAGTGTGGTTGAGGGGTGAATTTATGTTATTATCCAAAATGCGCTGGGAATATGAACATCCAAGCGAAGAAAAAGTGAAATCACTCTCTGAAAATCTGAATATTTCAGCGCTGACTGCATCGCTTCTCGTAAAAAGAGGACTTGAAGAAGTAGAAGAGGCGAGGTCTTTTTATTTGATCAAAAAGCCGAATTTCATGATCCATTCTTATTAAAAGGAATGAAAGAAGCAGTAGAGCGCATCAACAAAGCGATCGAAGAGCAGGAATCGATTGTGATCTTCGGAGACTATGATGCAGATGGTGTGACAAGTACGTCTGTACTTTTACATACATTAAAAGAGCGGTCTGCGATAGTAGACTTTTATATTCCAGATCGGTTTAAAGAAGGCTATGGGCCTAATGAACAGGCTTTTCGATATATCAAGGAGCAAGGAGCATCGCTTGTCATCACGGTTGATACAGGCATTGCTGCTGTAAATGAAGCACGTATTGCAAAAGAAATAGGGCTAGACCTGATCATTACAGATCACCATGAACCAAGTGAGGAGCTGCCTGAGGCACTTGCCATTGTCCATCCTAAGCAGCCAGGCTGTGAGTATCCCTTTAAAGAACTTGCTGGTGTAGGTGTAGCGTTTAAAGTGGCGCATGCACTTCTTGGGGAGCTGCCAGTTCAGCTGTTAGATCTTGCAGCAATCGGGACAATTGCGGATCTTGTACCGCTTCATGATGAGAATAGATGGCTCGCCAAAAAAGGGCTTATGCAGCTTCGTCAGTCGAATAGACCGGGGCTGAAAGCGTTATTGAAAGAAGCGGGAGCCACTTTAGAAGAAGCGAACGAGGAAACGGTCGGCTTTCAAATTGCGCCAAGGCTGAATGCTGTAGGACGAATTGAACAGGCAGATCCAGCTGTTCACCTTCTTATGACTGAGGATAAGGATGAAGCAGAAGAGCTCGCTCGTTTTGTACAGGAACTGAATAAAGAACGACAAAAGATTGTCAGTACGATCACAGAAGAAGCCATTCAAATGGTGGAAGAGGCAGGCGATGACCAGTCTGCGATCGTTGTAGCGAAAGCTGGCTGGAATCCGGGCGTTGTCGGAATTGTTGCCTCTAAATTGACGGATACTTTTTCTCGTCCGGCGATTGTGCTTGGAATAGATGAAGAAACGCAAATGGCAAAAGGATCAGCCCGGAGCATTCCTGGCTTCGATCTATTCTTCCATCTAAGCAAATGCCGCGACATCCTGCCGCATTTCGGCGGGCATCCGATGGCAGCAGGGATGACACTTCGAGCGGATGATGTCGCTTTACTAAGGGAAAGATTAAATCAATATGCCAATGAAACATTGACGGAAGAAGATTTTATTCCCATTCAGCGGGTCGATGCTGTGTGTAAGGTAGACGAATTGACGGTTCAAGCGATTGAAGAAGCAGGGATGCTGTCACCATTTGGTATGTCAAACCCAAAACCGTTCATTATGATTGAAGATGCGAAGCTTGAAGATATCCGAACAATTGGGGCAAATCACAACCATATTAAAATGTCTCTGAAAGACGAAGACAAGCTGCTTGACTGTGTCGGCTTTCACCAAGGGAAATTAAAAGAAGAAATTGTTCCAGGAAGCCGCATTTCCGTGATTGGAGAAATGTCCGTCAATGAATGGAATAACCGGAAAAAGCCCCAGCTGAAGCTAAAAGATGCACGAGTTGATGAATGGCAGCTGTTTGATCTGCGCGGGAAAAAGGATTGGGAGAAGAAAGTTTCGACGCTTGATTCAGAAAAATCTTTGGTTGTCTGTTTTGATGAAGCAACGAAACAAAACGTCGATATCCCCATTCATCATGTTCATGCAGAAAATGTATCAACATTTGATGTACACGGAAAGTATGTGGTCTTTGCGGATGTTCCGGCAGATGAGCAATTGCTGAAGCAGCTTTTAGAAAATCAGAAGCCTGCCAGAATTTATACGGTTTTTCAAAGAGAAGAAGATCATTTTATGTCCTCTTTCCCAAGCCGTGATCAATTCAAATGGTTTTATGGGTTCTTGTTTAAACGGGGAAGTTTTCCTATCAAAGAACAAGGAATGGAGCTTGCCAAACATAGAGGCTGGACAAAAGATACAATCATTTTTATGACAAAGGTGTTTTTTGAACTCGGTTTTGTTAAAATAGAGAATGGTGTGCTGTCAATAGTACTTGATGCCCCTAAAAAAGATTTAACGGCATCAGCGTCCTATACAGCAAAACAACGATTGATGGAACTCGATCAAACACTAACATATTCCTCAGCTAAAGAGCTGAAGGAATGGCTGAATAGCATGATGAGCGAAGTCTCACCTGTGCTTTGACGTACGAGGAGGAAAAGGAAAAGATGGATTTAAAACAATATGTGACAGTTGTACCTGACTACCCAAAGGAAGGTGTACAATTTAAAGATATTACAACGTTAATGGATAAAGGCGAAGTGTACCGTTATGCAACGGATCAGATCGTTGAATACGCGAAGGAAAGAGACATTGATCTCATTGTTGGACCTGAAGCGCGTGGATTCATTATTGGCTGCCCTGTAGCATACGCACTTGGTGTAGGTTTTGCACCGGTTCGTAAAGAAGGAAAGCTTCCTCGTGAAGTCATTAAAGTCGATTACGGCTTGGAATATGGTAAAGATGTATTAACGATTCATAAAGATGCGATTCGTCCTGGTCAGCGTGTCCTGATTACAGATGACTTACTGGCAACTGGTGGAACAATTGAAGCGTCCATCAAGCTTGTAGAGGAATTAGGCGGCGTTGTGGCAGGGATTGCATTTTTGATTGAGCTGACGTATCTGGACGGCAGAAAGAAGCTTGACGGCTACGACATCATGACGTTAATGCAATACTAATGGAGTTTTTCGTAAAAAGCACTCAGTAAGAAGGGTGCTTTTTTCCTATCAAAAATCTTTTAGCGGACTTCTTCTCTTTACATCTATCGAATTTTTCTTGATAATAAACTACAATACAGTTTTCATTTAAAAAGGTGATTCCATGGCGAACGAACAAGTTTTAACGGCGCAGCAGGTCATTGACAAGGCAAGAGAATACCTGTCCGCTGAACATATTCAATTTATAGAGCGAGCATATGAATATGCTGAAAATGCACACAAGGAGCAATACCGGAAATCTGGTGAGCCCTATATTATCCATCCAATTCAAGTGGCGGGCATTCTTGTTGACCTTGAAATGGATCCATCAACCATTGCAGGCGGTTTTCTGCACGATGTAGTTGAGGATACAGATGTGACATTACAGGATTTAAAAGAGCATTTTAACGAAGAAGTAGCAATGCTTGTTGATGGTGTCACAAAGCTCGGGAAGATTAAATATAAATCACAAGAAGAACAGCAGGCCGAAAACCATCGAAAAATGTTTGTTGCAATGGCGCAAGATATCCGCGTGATCTTGATTAAGCTGGCAGACCGTCTTCATAACATGAGAACGCTCAAACATCTTCCGCAGGAAAAGCAGCGGAGAATTTCAAATGAAACACTTGAAATCTTTGCACCGCTTGCCCACAGATTAGGGATTTCAAAGATTAAGTGGGAGCTTGAAGATACAGCACTCCGCTATTTAAATCCGCAGCAATATTACCGAATTGTGAATCTGATGAAGCGTAAACGAGCGGAACGTGAGGAATACTTGGACGAGGTTGTCAATGAAGTGAAAGACCGCGTGTCTGAGGTGAACATCAAGGCCGAATTTTCTGGAAGACCAAAACATATTTATAGCATTTATCGCAAAATGGTCTTGCAAAATAAGCAGTTTAATGAAATTTATGATCTGCTTGCCGTTCGTATTTTGGTCGACAGCATTAAAGACTGTTATGCGGTGCTCGGTATTATCCATACATGCTGGAAACCGATGCCAGGCAGGTTTAAGGATTATATTGCGATGCCAAAGCCGAACATGTACCAATCTCTTCATACAACGGTGATTGGGCCAAAAGGTGATCCGCTTGAAGTTCAGATCCGTACAGTGGAAATGCATGAAATTGCAGAATATGGGATTGCGGCACACTGGGCATATAAGGAAGGCAAAGAGTCAGCAGAATCAACGGAAGAAGCGGTCTTCCAGAAGAAGCTTTCTTGGTTTAGAGAAATTCTTGAATTCCAAAACGAATCCACAGATGCAGAAGAATTTATGGAATCGTTAAAAATCGATCTCTTCTCTGATATGGTGTTTGTGTTTACACCAAAAGGAGACGTCATTGAACTGCCGTCGGGCTCAGTTCCGATTGATTTCTCTTACCGAATTCACTCGGAAATTGGGAATAAAACGATCGGTGCCAAGGTCAATGGCAAAATGGTCACACTCGATCACAAACTAAAAACAGGTGACATTATTGAAATTCTGACATCAAAGCACAGCTACGGACCAAGTCAGGATTGGGTCAAGCTTGCCCAAACCTCCCAAGCGAAGCACAAGATCAGACAGTTTTTCAAAAAACAGCGCCGTGAAGAAAATGTCGAAAAAGGCCGAGAGCTCGTAGAAAAAGAAATCAAAAACCTTGAGTTTGATGTCAAAGACATTCTGACCGCTGAAAACCTGCAAAAAGTGGCTGACAAATTTAATTTTTCAAACGAAGAGGACATGTATGCAGCTGTTGGATATAACGGCATTACTGCACTACAAGTCGCCAATCGTTTAACGGAAAAA
Organism: Bacillus sp. AM 13(2015); assembly: GCF_001518755.1. Taxonomy (NCBI): domain Bacteria; kingdom Bacillati; phylum Bacillota; class Bacilli; order Caryophanales; family Bacillaceae; genus Bacillus; species Bacillus sp. AM 13(2015). Next base: position 6,041 of record NZ_LKCP01000016.1, read on the forward strand.
GAAAGAAAACAAAGAGATCAAGAAGAGCAAGAGAAAACCGTTCAAGAAGTGACGGTGGAACCAAAGACGTATCACGGGAAAAAACGGGAAGCTGGCGTAAGGGTCAAAGGGATTGATAACCTGCTTGTCCGCTTATCTAAGTGCTGTAACCCTGTTCCTGGCGATAGCATTGTCGGCTTTATTACGAAGGGCCGAGGCGTATCTGTTCACCGTGAGGACTGTCCGAACGTGAAGACAGGAGAAGCACAGGAGCGGTTAATTCCGGTCGAGTGGGAGCATGAGCAGCCTGCTCAAAACCGTAAAGAATACAATGTGGAAATTGAAATATTAGGATATGATAGACGCGGCTTACTCAATGAGGTGCTTCAAGCAGTTAACGAAACCAAAACGAACATCTCCTCTGTTTCTGGGAAGTCTGATCGTAACAAAGTGGCGACGATTCATATGGCGATCTTTATCCAAAATATTAATCATTTGCACAAAGTAGTCGAACGCATTAAACAAATCAAAGACATTTACTCTGTTCGCCGATTCATGAATTAGAAAGGAAGTATATCGTCTATGAGGCTTGTTGTGCAGCGTGTGACAAATGCATCTGTGAAGGTAGAAGAAGAGATCACAGGTGCCATAAGCGATGGATATATGGTGCTTGTTGGTGTCACACACGAAGATACAGAAGAAGATGTGCTTTACTTAGCTGAAAAACTTGCACATTTACGTATTTTTGAAGATGAAAACGGGAAAATGAATCGTTCACTATTGGACATAAAAGGAAGCGTTCTGTCTGTGTCGCAATTTACCCTTTATGGTGATACGAGAAAGGGCAGACGGCCGAATTTTATGAAAGCCGCCAAGCCGGATGCAGCCAATTCGCTTTACGAATGTTTCAATAAAACCCTTAGAGAAAAAGGCATCCATGTTGAAACTGGCCGTTTTGGTGCGATGATGGACGTGTCATTGACCAATTCAGGACCAGTCACGATCTTGATGGACAGCAAAGAATAGATTCTCTTTAGACTGTAGATGAACTCATGCGGGAGTTTGTTTAGAGTCTTTTTCTTTTGTGGTCAAATAAAAAAAGAGGCGCAGAGGCCTCTTTCTTTTTAACGGAAATATTTGTTTATCCTTCAGTCATTCCTTCTGTGACTCGTTCTTGGTAAGAGGCGCTATAAATGATCGCTTCCTCCTGAGGATTGCTTAAATACCCGAGTTCATATAAAAGGGAAGGGCGTTTGTTTTCTCTTAAAACAAAGTAATCTCCGAATTTGACACCCTTATCAGGGATTTGAGAGCGTTTTGCGACTTCGGAATGAACGCTTGACGCTAATTGCTGATCTTTTGCTGCGTGATAATAATACGCAGTACTTCCTCTAACACTTTGGTCCATAAAACTATCATAATGAAGACTAATAAATGCATCTGCATTTCGGTAATGAGATGTCGCCACCCTCGATTGAAGGCTGATAAATGTATCGTCACTTCTAGTTAAATATACATTTGCACCAGAAGCTCTTAATTTGCCTGCTAGTAAATTGGCGGTTTTGATGGTGATGTTCTTTTCAAAAGCACCGTCTGCGCCAATTGTGCCGCTGTCTTTTCCGCCATGACCAGGGTCAAGAACAATCGTTTTTCCTTTTAAAGAACCAGTTCCAGACGATGAATCATGCTGAGGTCTTGGCGCTTCGCTGCTATTTTTCTTCGTTTGAACGACCCAGCTCGCCACATAGCCAGTCCCGCCGTTCGATAGTGTCACCTCGTACCAGTCACCTTGCGTCCGAACAATGTGATAGGCAGTTCCTTTTGTTGCTCTTTCTGCAATCCCAGCAGAGGTAGAAGCGCTTTTTCGAATGTTGGTGCCATCATAGACAATGTACGCTTTTTGCTCAGAAGCCGAAGAGGATGAACTCTTTTCAGGTGCAGAGCCTGCTCCTTTGCCTGTGACAATGTAATAGCTTGCAACCCAGCCTTTTACGCCTTTCCCCTCAATTTCATACCAGCCGTTCTGCTCTCGCAAAATGGTGATCTGTGTGTTGCGGGCAAGTGAAGCGATGACTTGTGCATTTGGTGCCGCGGATTGCCTCACATTCAAGCTCGATACGCCAACTGTGCCTGTCTGGTTAGAGCGAGAAGACCCACCGGAGCTTGATTGAGGAGTTTTCTGCCCCCCTGAAACATAATCAGAGTGAACCCAGCCTTCTGCTTGTTTATAAGAAATTTTCGTCCATTCGCCGCTTGTCTCGAGCTTTTTAGCGGAAGCGCCTTGCGGGAAAGTACCAATCACTTGATAGGAAGTCCCAGGGCCTGTCCGGATGCGAAGGTCGGAAGCTGTCGATGTAATGGTACTGCCTCCAGCCGTGCTTTGACTTTGCGCCTTTGGTTTCTCTGTTTTTTGAGCGCCGGATGATGTGGTGATCAGCCATGAGACGACCCAGCCTTTTTGTCCGTTTGATAATTGGATCTGCACCCATTCTCCTTGTTCAGTGAGAATAGGATAACTTTCGCCGCGTTTTACAACAGCTGCAATTCCATAGCTTAAACCAGGGCCCGTTCTCACATTGATTTCATCTGTTGCGACCACAGCTTGATCTGTTTGTGCTGTAGCATGTGTCATAGGCAAAGAACTCGCGATGAGAACAAAACAAGTAAGCAGCATCATCATTTGATTGTGTTTTTTCAGATTCAAAACGGTGTTTTCCCCTCCCTTGTAAAACCGATGAATGTTAATTCGTTATGTAGTGGATGAATTCCTTGCAGTTTCCCTAATAAAAATGAATCAATCTGTTTATACTAAATAAAAATGTGATAAAAGGATGTACAAACATGAGATTAAGCAGAAAATTAGGACGAGTGCAATATAATGGACATCGTGATATCGACCGCTGGCAGCACGACGAAATGGATCAGCCAGGCTTCCTTGAAGAAACCGCATCTGAATACGGATGTACGTCAAAAGAAGAGCTGGAAAAGAAAAAGAGGCACGGCAAGGGTTGACAGAGTGGCAGCACCGACCTTATTATAATATAAATCAACACACTTGAAAATTTAAAATGTGGAACTGATGATAGAGAATAGTAGGGTAAATTGCGTGAGCAGAGAGGACTCGCCTTAGGCTGAAAGCGAATCCGCATGGCATTTATCACGAAAGAACACTCTGTAGGTTTCCTGCTGAACGCTCGAAAAATGAGTCAATAGGCGGAGAACGTGAATCTGCGTTAAGGATTTGAGCGGGAACATGCTTGATCATGTTCCAACTAGGGTGGCACCACGGGTATAACTCTCGTCCCTACTATACACATAGTAGAGGCGGGGGTTTTTTATATGTCCACATAAAAAATGAATGATGGTCGTAGGAGGACGAAAAATGAGTTTTAATATTCCAAGAGGCACACAGGATATTTTACCTGGAGAGTCAGAACGCTGGCAGTATGTTGAACAAATTGCGAGAGATACATGTGCAGCCTTTCAATACAAAGAAATCCGCACACCGATTTTTGAGCATACAGAGCTGTTTGCACGGGGAGTAGGCGAATCAACTGATATCGTTCAAAAAGAGATGTACACATTTGAAGATAAAAAAGGACGTAGCATCACACTCCGTCCAGAGGGAACAGCTTCAACCGTCCGTTCTTATGTTGAAAATAAATTGTTTGCACAGCCGGCTCAGCCAACTAAGCTGTATTACATCGGACCAATGTTCCGCTATGAACGTCCGCAAACAGGAAGATATCGTCAATTTTATCAATTTGGGATCGAAGCGATTGGTTCCAAAGATCCTGCCATTGATGCAGAGGTCATTTCACTGGCGATGAGTGTGTATGAGAAAGCAGGCCTTTCTAACTTAAAACTCGTCATTAACAGCCTTGGTGACAAAGAGAGCCGTGCAGACTACCGCACAGCACTGGTCAAGCACTTTGAGCCAAGAATTGAGGAATTCTGTCACGACTGTCAAACTCGTTTACACCAAAATCCGCTGCGTATTCTTGATTGTAAAAAGGATCGTGATCATGAACTGATGACAACAGCTCCATCCATTCAAGATTACTTAAATGAAGAATCACGGACGTATTTTGAAAAGGTCAAACAATACTTATCAGATATAGGCATTGAGTATGTCGTCGATCCAAATTTAGTGCGCGGTCTTGATTACTACAATCACACAGCATTTGAGATCATGAGTAATGCAGAAGGCTTTGGTGCGATTACAACATTAGCCGGCGGGGGCCGTTATGATGGACTCGTTGAAGGAATTGGCGGTCCTGAATCACCAGGGATCGGATTTGCGATGAGTATTGAGCGTTTCCTATCAGCGATCGATGCTGAAGGAATTGAGCTTCCTCTGCAAGATGGTATTGATCTATACATTGCTGCTCTCGGAGATGAAGCGAAGGATTATTCTGTTTCTTTATTAAACCGTCTGAGAAAAGAAGGTATCTCAAGTGAAATGGACTATACAGGGAAGAAACTAAAAGGACAATTTAAAGCAGCTGATCGTTTAAAAGCCAAATTTATTGCAGTTCTTGGTGAAGATGAACTTGCACAGCAAATTGTGAATGTGAAAGATACAACTACGGGTGAACAAATTGAAGTGAAGCTTGATGAGCTGATTCAAATGTTGAAGGCCCACCAGAAAGCGTAAAGAAGGAGTGGAATGTTTGTGTTTGGTAGAACTTTTTATTGTGGAGAAGTAACAGAAGACCAAATCGGTCAGTCAGTTGTATTAAAAGGATGGGTTCAAAAAAGGCGTGACCTAGGCGGTTTAATCTTTATTGATTTGCGCGACCGTTCAGGGATTGTACAAGTTGTCTTCAATCCAGACTTATCAAAAGAGGCGCTTGAGACAGCAGAATCAATTCGTAACGAATATGTCCTTGATATTAAAGGAACGGTTGTCGCAAGAGAAGAAGCAACGATCAACCCAAATTTAAAAACGGGCAAAATTGAAATTCAAGTCGAAACGGTCACCGTTTTAAATGAAGCGAAGACTCCTCCATTTGTGATTTCAGATCAAGCAGACGAGGTATCAGAAGATGTTCGTTTAAAATATCGTTACCTAGATCTTCGCCGCCCTGCAATGTTTGAAACAATGAAAATGCGACATGAAGTCACAAAAGCATTCCGCCATTTCTTAGACGACAACGGCTTTCTAGATATTGAAACACCAATTTTAACGAAAAGTACGCCAGAAGGTGCGCGTGACTATCTTGTTCCAAGCCGTGTACACGAGGGAGAATTTTATGCACTGCCTCAGTCTCCGCAATTATTTAAACAATTGCTGATGGTTTCTGGGATGGACCGTTATTATCAAATTGCCCGCTGCTTTAGAGATGAAGATTTGCGTGCTGACCGTCAGCCGGAATTCACACAAGTCGATATTGAAATGTCCTTTATGAGTCAAGAGGACATCATGACGCTTGCTGAAGAGATGATGGCGAAGGTAATGAAAGATGTCAAAGGTGTAGACCTTACATTGCCATTACCTCGTATGACATACGATGAAGCCATGAATTCCTATGGATCTGATAAACCGGATACACGTTTTGAGATGAAGCTGGTTAACATTTCAGATACGGTAAAAGACTCCGATTTCAAAGTGTTTAGTGGAGCTGTGAAAAATGGTGGAGCTGTGAAAGCCATCAATGTAAAAGGGGCTGCATCGAACTACTCAAGAAAAGACATTGATGCACTTGGTGCATTTGCAGCGAACTACGGTGCAAAAGGTCTAGCTTGGCTAAAAGCAGAAGGGACTGAATTAAAAGGTCCGATCGCTAAATTCTTTGATGATGCAAAGCAAGCTGAATTAAAAGAACAGCTGCAAGTTGAAGAAGGCGACCTTTTACTCTTTGTCGCAGATAAGACGTCTGTTGTTCATGATGCACTTGGTGCGCTTCGCTTAAAACTTGGTAAAGAGCTTGAACTGATCGATGAGTCTGTATTCAATTTCTTATGGGTTGTCGATTGGCCGCTGCTTGAAAAGGATGAAGAAGAAGGCCGCTTCTATGCTGCCCATCATCCATTCACAATGCCAGTTCGCGATGATCTTGAATTAATTGAAACAAGCCCAGAAGATATGAAGGCACAGGCTTACGATCTTGTGCTAAATGGCTACGAGCTTGGCGGAGGTTCTATTCGTATTTTTGAAAAGGACATTCAAGAAAAAATGTTTGGCTTACTTGGTTTTTCAAAAGAAGAGGCCTACGAACAATTCGGCTTCCTTCTAGATGCGTTTGAGCATGGTGTTCCTCCGCATGGCGGAATCGCGCTTGGGCTTGATCGTTTAGTGATGCTGCTTGCAGGCCGCTCTAACTTAAGAGATACGATTGCATTCCCGAAAACGGCAAGTGCGAGCTGCGTTCTCACAGATGCCCCTGGCCATGTGAGCGAGGCGCAGCTTGATGAACTGAGTTTAGCGATTAAAACAAAAGTAAAACAGTAAAATAGGTGCATGTTTATAGGTATGTAAACGCTTGAAAAAGAAATATGCCTATGATATGCTTTCATCAATCAATAAATAAAGTCCTGATACGTACGGTGGTTACCTAGTTTTGACCGAACATTTTTTTATACGGGAGCTTGCCTTTCCTTTCTGCATAAATGCCTCATTAGAGGACTTATAAAGTCAGGAAGAAAGCACCCACCTGCATGGTGCGGGGTTCAAAACGAAGGAAATGCTGGCGGCGTCATCGGGACTTTTTTGTGTTTTTTTCTTTTAGAGAAGGATGACGGAGAAGTCTGAATATGATATGATTCTTTCGATTCATTTTAAATAAAGGTGGAGTGAGGCACTTGTTACATCAGTTTTCAAGAAACGAGCTTGCCATTGGCAAGGAAGGCTTAAATATACTAAAAAACAGTACAGTTGCAGTGCTTGGTGTGGGCGGCGTTGGTTCATTCGCAGTAGAGGCACTCGCTCGTTCAGGCGTTGGCCGTATTGTTCTTGTTGATAAAGATGATATTGATATTACAAATGTAAACCGTCAGCTTCCAGCATTGTTATCAACAGTTGGCCAGCCAAAGGTTGACTTAATGCAGGCGAGAATCGCTGATATTAATCCAGAATGTGAAGTTGTTGCGCTTAAGATGTTTTATACAGAGGAAACATACGAGCAATTTTTTGAGTATCCGCTTGATTATGTCATTGATGCCTCAGATACCATTCACTATAAAATTCATTTAATGAAAGAGTGTCTGAACCGCGGTGTGAACATCATTTCAAGTATGGGAGCTGCGAACAAAACAGATCCGACACGCTTCAAAATCGATGATATTTCAAAAACACATACCGATCCTATTGCAAAAGTCGTGAGAACACGTCTGCGTAAGGAAGGGATTCGTAAAGGAATTGAAGTCATTTTCTCTGATGAAAGTCCGATTGTCATTCGCGAAGATGTCAGAAAAGAAGTTGGAAATGATGAAGCGAAGATTCGCAAGGCGCAAATGCCGCCATCATCCAATGCGTTCGTTCCGTCAGTTGCCGGACTGATCATGGGTGGTCATGTCATTATGAAGCTTTTAAAGGATATTCCGATTACACGTGTGAAGGATAAATAAACAGCCCGCCCGCCTGCTAATATGCAGGGGGCTTTTTTTATTTTTGGCGTTTTAAATTTTCATAGACCTGTTTCAATGCACCTTCAAATTTTCCGGTTTGCTTCGGTACATAGTATTGCTTGTTTTTCAGCGGATCAGGTAAATATTGCTGCTTCACCCAGCCGTTCTCGTAATCATGTGGGTATAAGTAATCGACACCTCTTCCGAGTGCAGTGGCGCCTTTGTAGTGTGCATCCTTTAAATGGACTGGAACTTCACCAATTTTCCCTGTACGAATGTCACCAAGTGCCGCATCAATCGCCTTATATGCCGAATTGGACTTAGGAGAAAGACACAGTTCAATTACTGCGTTCGCCAGCGGAATCCGTGCTTCTGGGAAACCGACTCTTTCTGCTGTTTGTACTGCGCTTAACACGCGGGGGCCTGCCTGCGGACTGGCTAAGCCAATGTCCTCGTAAGCCATCACGAGTAATCTTCTTGAAATGCTTTCAAGGTCTCCTGCTTCGATCAGTCTGGCAAGGTAATGCAGCGCCGCATCTGTATCAGATCCCCTAATGGATTTTTGAAAAGCCGAGAGGACATCATAATGAGCATCACCATTCTTGTCATGTGAGAAGCTCTTTTTTTGTAAGCATTCTTCTGCTGCGGCAAGAGTAATTTTGATATGCCCGGTCTCATCAGGTTTTGTCGATAAGACAGCGAGTTCTAGTGCATTTAAAGCAGAACGCACGTCTCCTCCGCATCCATTGGCAAAATGATTCATCGCTTCATCGTCCACGGTCACCTCATAACCGCCAAGCCCGCGATGCTCATCCTGTAAGGCTCTTGTTAACGCAGCTTTGATTTGCTCTGTTTCAAGCGGCTTCAGCTCGAATATTTGTGTCCGGCTTCGGATGGCGGGATTGATCGCATGATAGGGATTAGCCGTCGTTGCGCCAATTAAAATGATCATGCCATTTTCTAAATAAGGAAGGAGAAAATCCTGCTTTCCTTTATCAAGCCGGTGGACTTCGTCTAAAATAAGGATCACCTGTCCGCTCATTTTCGCTTCAGCGGCGACAGCTTCCATATCCTTTTTGTTATGAATGACCGCATTCAATGTACGAAAAGCAATGCTAGTACTACCAGCGATCGCCGTTGCAATCGATGTTTTGCCAATGCCCGGCGGTCCGTATAAAATCATCGAGGATAAATGTTTTGCCTCGACCATTCGTCTAATAATTTGACCTTCTCCAACAAGATGCTCCTGCCCAATAATGTCTTCAATATGACTTGGGCGCATCCGGTACGCTAAAGGTTTCATAATTATCTCTCCTAAAGCAATGTCTTGTTTGTATAGAGTACCGAAATTTCTTCAAATAGAAAAGGGTTGCGTCCTTCTATTATGCTCAGTACCCGTAAATGAAAGTTGGCTGAAAGTATGATATAATTGCTTTTGGTCTATATATCAGCGTATATGAAATCAGAAAAATAATTGATGACATAGAATAGAAAACGCAGAGGTGTTTAACTTGAAAATATCAACTAAAGGCAGATATGGTCTAACGATCATGATCGAATTAGCCAAAAAACATGGCGAAGGCCCTACATCATTAAAATCAATCGCTCAAAACAATGATTTGTCTGAGCATTATTTAGAGCAGCTTGTATCACCACTCCGCAATGCCCGTCTTGTAAAAAGTATCCGCGGTGCGTATGGCGGCTATGTTCTTGCACATGAACCAAACGAGATCACAGCAGGTGATATTATTCGTGTATTAGAAGGACCAATTAGTCCTGTTGAAGTCATCGAAAACGAAGAACCAGCAAAGCGTGAACTATGGATTCGTATTCGTGATGCAGTAAAAGACGTACTAGACAATACAACTCTTGAAGACTTGGCAAGCTACACAGATGACGGGGATCAAGACTCGTATATGTTCTATATTTAGATCAGAGGTGTACCGGAAATGGAACGAATCTATTTAGATCATGCAGCCACAACGCCGATGGATCAGCGTATTGTGGACAAGATGATGCCGTACTTTACAGAGATATTTGGCAATCCCTCTAGTATTCATTCATATGGGCGCGAGGCAAGAAAGTGGCTCGATGAAGCAAGAGAAGTCATTGCAGGAGAATTACACTGTAAACCACAGGAGATCATCCTCACAAGCGGAGGAACTGAGGCGGACAACCTGGCAATCACAGGTGTTGCCATGGCAAGACAGCATGAAGGAAAACATATCATCACAGTGAAAACAGAGCATCATGCGGTGCTGCATACATGTGAACGCCTAGAGAAGCTAGGATTTGAAGTGACGTATTTAGATGTGGACAAAACGGGATTGATTCATCTTGATCAATTAAAACAAGCATTGAGAGATGATACGATTCTTGTGACCGTCATGTACGGCAATAATGAAACAGGTGTGATTCAGCCAATCAAAGCCATTGGCGAACTTCTACATGATCACACTGCTCATTTTCATACAGACGCAGTACAGGCGTTTGGCACAGTGCCTATTGATGTAGCAGATCTCCATATTGATCTTTTATCTGCTTCTGGCCATAAGCTGAACGGTCCGATGGGAACAGGCTTTTTATATGTAAACGAAGGCGTGAAACTTTCTCCGCAAATATTCGGAGGGGAACAAGAAAGAAAGCGCCGTGCTGGCACTGAAAATGTGGCAGGAATTGTTGGACTTGCAGAAGCTGTTCAATTAACGAAGCAAAATAGAAGAGAAAAATCGATGCATTATGGTAAGCTCAAAGAAACTATGCTGCAAGTATTCGAAGAGGAATCTCTTAATTTCTCTATCAATGGACATCCGAAAGAGACATTGCCGCACATTTTAAATGTTCATTTCCCGGGCGTCTCCATTGAATCGCTGCTTGTGAATTTAGATATGGAAGGAATTGCTGTTTCAAGCGGATCGGCATGTACGGCTGGATCTGTCCTTCCTTCGCACGTGTTAAGCGCCATGTATGGCGAAGAAGCAAAAGAGCTGACATCCTCAGTCAGAATAAGCTTCGGTCTTGGGAATGAAGAGGATCATGTGAAGCAGGCGGCACGTAAGATAGCAGCTGTTGTCAAACGCCTAGCCAAATAAGTGCTTCCTTTTGTTCGTGTGTGAAAAATGAAACAGCGAAGCACCTGAAGAACGAAACGCGTATGTTGTTTCATTGAAATTGGAGTTGATGAAGATGACAAAAAGACCAGAAGATACAAGAGTTGTGGTCGGTATGTCCGGAGGAGTCGATTCATCAGTTGCCGCTCTTATGCTAAAGGAGCAAGGCTATGATGTCATCGGCATATTTATGAAAAACTGGGATGACACTGATGAAAATGGTGTTTGCACAGCAACGGAAGATTATGAGGATGTCATCCGCGTGTGTAACCAAATTGGAATCCCATATTATGCAGTGAATTTCGAGAAGCAATATTGGGACAAAGTGTTTCAATATTTCCTTGATGAATATAAAGCGGGCAGAACGCCAAATCCAGATGTCATGTGTAACAAAGAAATTAAGTTCAAGGCATTCCTTGAGCATGCATTGTCACTTGGTGCGGATTATTTGGCAACAGGACACTATGCCCGTGTTGATAGAACTGGTGATGAAGTCAAAATGCTGCGAGGTCTTGATGCAAACAAAGACCAAACGTATTTCTTAAATCAGCTGACTCAGGAACAACTTGATAAAGTCATGTTCCCAATCGGTGATTTAGAGAAAAAAAGGGTTCGTGAATTGGCAAAAGAAGCAGAGCTCGCAACAGCAACGAAAAAAGATTCAACAGGTATCTGCTTTATTGGAGAAAGAAACTTTAAAACGTTCCTCAGTCAATATTTGCCTGCACAGCCTGGTGTGATGCAGACAATGGACGGAGAAGTAAAAGGGGAACACGATGGACTGATGTATTACACGATCGGTCAGCGCCAAGGACTTGGCATTGGCGGCAGTGGTGATCCTTGGTTTGTCGTTGGGAAAGACTTGGAGAAAAACATCTTGTTTGTTGAACAAGGCTTCCACAATCCACTTTTATACTCTGAAAGCATTTCAGCTGTTAATATCAGCTGGACTCGTCCTCATATTGTCGGGGAAAACGGTGAATTAACGTGCACAGCAAAATTCAGATACCGTCAAGAAGATCACCATGTGAAGGTCAAAATGACAGGTGAGCAAGAAGCGATGGTTATTTTTGATGAGCCTGTTCGTGCTGTTACTCCGGGACAAGCAGTTGTTTTTTATGATGGTGACGAATGTCTTGGCGGCGGTACAATTGACGATGTCTTCAAAGATGGTCAAAAGCTGTCGTATGTGTAGCATGTTTTCAAAACCTCAACGTCGCTGTTGAGGTTTTTTAATGAAAGGATGAGAGAGCGAATGAATCATAACGAAATCGGCATAGAAGCCTTGAATCAAGGGAATATCGAAAAAGCAGCTGAAGCTTTTACAAAAGCGATCGAAGAAAGCCCGAAGGATCCGGTTCCATATATTAACTTTGCGAACTTACTTTCAAGTATCAATGAATTTGAACGTGCTTTAAACTTTTTTCAAAAAGCAATTGAACTTGATCACACTGCTGCCGCAGCCTATTACGGGGCAGGAAATGTGTATACATTAAAAGAAGACTTTATGAAAGCGAAAGATTATTTTGAACAAGCACTAAAAGCGGGCATGGAAAATAGTGATTTGTTTTATATGCTTGGGCAGACGCTCATCAAATTAGAGCAGCCAAAGCTTGCGATGCCGTATCTTCAGCGTGCCGTTGAACTAAACGAAGAAGATAATGAAGCTAGATTCCAATTTGGCATGTGCTTAGCCAATGAACACATGCTGGAAGAAGCGGTGACAACTTTTACTGAAGTCATCACGCGTGATCCGCAGCATGCAGACGCCTTTTATAATTTAGGGGTTGCGTATGCGTACTTAGAGAAAAAAGACGAAGCGCTTGAGATGCTGGGTAAAGCCATTGACGTGCAGCCTGACCATATGCTTGCACTACATGCGCAAAAGCTGATTCAAGAAGCAGAATAGATGGAAGGAGGGAAGACCTGTGCAGGAACATCCAGATCAAATGAAGCTTGAGGACGAACCGTTTTTAAAGGGGACCATTCAAGCCGTTATTTTCCATAATGAAAGTAATTTATACTCGGTGTTAAAGGTGAAAGTCATTGAAACATCGGAAAACTTAGAGGAAAAAACAGCATCTGTCACAGGCTACTTCCCCGCACTTCATGAGGAGGAAACCTACACCTTTTATGGCAAAGTCACAAGCCATCCGAAATTTGGTGAACAGTTTCAGGCCACTCATTTTCAAAAGGAAGTACCGACAACGAAGCAAGGAATCATACATTATCTCTCAAGTGATTTATTTGAGGGGATAGGAAAAAAGACGGCGGAAGAAATTGTGGGACAGCTTGGCAATCAGACGCTTCATAAAATTATGCGTGACCCAGCTGTTTTGTACGATGTACCGCGCTTATCCAAAAAGAAGGCGGATAAGCTGGCCGCAGCGCTTCAGGAACATCAAGGACTGGAACAAATCATGATCAGCCTGAATCAATATGGCTTTGGTCCGCAGCTCAGCATGAAGATTTACCAAGTGTACGAGAGTGAAACGCTGCAAAAGATCGAGGAAAATCCGTATCAGCTTGTTAAGGATGTTGAGGGGATCGGATTTATTAAGGCGGATGAGCTCGGCGCTAGAACAGGCATCTCAGGTAATGATCCAGAGCGGATTCGCGCAGCCTTGCTATATACAGTGGAGACAGCCAGTCTACAGGACGGTCATACGTACATACAAACGAAAGATTTGATCGTCGAAACCCGCAAGTTGCTCAACCAAACAGGCAATGATTACAAAGTGACTGAAATGGATGTTGCCAATCAGATCATTGCACTTGGCGAAGGAAAAGAAATGATCATTGAAGATGACCGCTGCTATCATCCATCCTTATTTTACGCGGAGCAAAGTGTTGCCAAACGCATTCAAAAAATCGTCTCCCAAACAGAATACGCGGATCAATTTCCTGAATCAGAATTCCTGCTTGCACTTGGTGAGCTGGAGGAGCGGTTAGGCGTCCAGTATGCACCGACTCAAAAGGAAGCGATTCAAAAGGCACTCATGTCCCCGATGCTGCTTTTAACAGGTGGACCTGGTACAGGGAAGACGACAGTCATTAAAGGAATTGTCGAGCTTTACAGTGATCTTCACGGTGTATCTCTTGATCCAAGTGATTATAAAAAAGATGAATCCTTCCCATTTGTACTTGCGGCACCAACTGGCCGGGCGGCTAAACGGATGACAGAATCAACAGGGCTTCCAGCTGTCACCATTCACCGGCTGCTAGGCTGGAACGGTTCGGAGGGCTTCTCGCATGATGAGGAACAGCCGATTGAAGGAAAGCTTGTCATCATTGATGAATCAAGTATGTTGGATATTTGGCTGGCGAATCATTTGTTTAAAGCCATTCCTGATCATATCCAAGTGATTATGGTAGGGGATGAACATCAGCTTCCGTCTGTAGGACCCGGTCAAGTTTTAAGGGATTTGCTTGCCTCAAAAGCTGTGCCGGCTGTTACTCTGACAGATATTTACCGGCAGGCAGACGGCTCAACTATTGTTGAACTTGCCCATGATATGAAAAATGGTGTGCTGCCAAAGGATATTACTGCACGCTCAAAGGATCGGTCCTTCATTCAATGTTCAGCTGATCAAATGAAAGAAGTCATTGAGAAAGTCGTCAGCAATGCTGCTCAAAAAGGGTTTTCGGCAAAGGACATTCAAGTACTCGCACCTATGTATAAAGGAAAAGCAGGCATCAATGAGCTCAACAAAATGCTGCAGCACATTTTGAATCCTAAAAAACCAAAAGGAAGAGAAATCCCGTTTGGTGATGTGGTGTACCGGACTGGTGATAAGGTGCTTCAGCTTGTGAATCAGCCGGAGAACAATATTTTTAACGGCGATATCGGCGAAATTGTCTCGATTTTTTATGCAAAAGAAAATACAGAAAAAGAAGACATGGCCGTGATCTCCTTTGATGGAAATGAAATCACCTTTACGAAAAAGGATTTTCATCAATTTACTCATGCCTATTGCTGCTCCATCCACAAATCACAAGGCAGTGAATTCCCCATTGTTGTGCTGCCAGTTGTGAGGAGCTATTACCGAATGCTTCGGCGGAATCTGCTGTACACAGCGATTACACGAAGTAAAAAGTTTTTAATATTGTGCGGCGAGGAATCAGCGCTGGAGTGGGGCGTGAAAAACAATGAGGATTCCCTCAGACAAACGTCCTTAACGATGCGGCTTGTGCAAACCGAACAAATCATGGATGCAGAACTTGAAGCGCTCCAAAAAGAGCTTCCGTTTAGCGTACATGACGCAAATATTGGCATGGAGGGAATCACTCCGTTTGATTTTATGCATGAGTAGAAGGCTTCCATACGGAAGCCTCAGCGTGTAGACAAACCCTCGCATTCGTTGTCAATCCTGCGCTCCGGTGCTCACGAATGTCAAATTCGCTCCGCTCCGATGCTCGTCTTTCCTAGACTGCAAAGGTTTTCTATCACGCTGAAAAGAAGACAAAGGGCTAAAATCAAGATCATTTTAACCCTTTGTCAACAATCTGAGGCTTCCATACGGAAGCCTTTTAGCGTGGAAAGAACTTCTTCCATTCCGTTCATGGAAGCCATTTCTTCGTATGAGTCATGAAGCAAACGCACACGATAAGACTGTTCCGCAAAAGGTGGTTGAGCACATTTTGAGAACATGCCGAGAACTTGAAGGAATGACGATCTATTCAGATGAGCTGTCCCAATCGCTTGGTTCCATAAAAGATATTTGCTTTTTAGCCGGAGGCAGCTGCGGAGGATATGTGTTAGAGGGGAAAAAGAAAGACTGTGCACTCATTCCATTCTCTGGATTTGATCAGCTGACAGACAAAGGTTTATATGTGAGCTGCCAGGAGGGAGTAGGCATGGATTCCTCTGCTCCATTCTTGTTATTTTCGAAATTAAAAAAGAAAATGATGCAGTCGCCTGATGGTGAAAATTTAGGCATTTTGGAAGATGTATACTTCTGTACAAATTCGGGCACAATCGTAGCATATGAACTCTCGGACGGCTTCTTTACAGAGCTATCAGGGATTCGGAAACAGCTGCAGGCTGCCGGAACCTTGATGAACGTTCAAAAGGAAGCACTGGTTCTAAACCGAACGTAAAGAGGTGCTGATTATGCTCATTTGCCCAAATTGCAAATGTAAAGACATCGGAAAAATTGGGGTCAATCAATATTATTGCTGGGGCTGTTTTATTGAATTGACGCTGTCAAAAGGCAAAATATCGACACACCAAGTGGAGGAAGACGGGACACTAAGCAGCTTAGATGATCTGTTTAGTGACGATGAACGTTCAATTCAACTATAAGTGTTAAGGGGGAATTTCGAATGGGCAAAATGACTTCTTCACTATTAACGCTTGGTGCAGGTGCACTTGCATATCACTTTGCAAGCCGATATGATATGCCATCAAAGCGGGATATGAAAAAGCTAAAAAAACGTGTTATGAGAATGATGTAAACACAAAAGGGCTAAAATGAATCTCTATTTTAGTCCTTTGTTTTTTTTCAGACCAGGACGCAGTGTTTGTCTATAAGCTGAGGTGTTACGCTTGCCTGTATTCTAATCGTCTTGCAAGAATGGATAAGCTGAAATTGACGACAAAATACATCATAGCCGCCAATAGGAAAATCGGCAGTAAATAGGATTGGCTTTGACCGTTTAATATTTGTGCGTGATGTAATAATTCTGGAAGCGCAATGACGACGGCAAGCGACGTATCTTTTAAAAGAGATATGAATTGACTGACAATTGGCGGCACCATTCTGCGAAGTGCCTGCGGCATAATAATCATTTTCAATGTTTGAATATAGGTTAAACCAGAAGACCTGGATGCTTCGATCTGACCCTTATCAATTGATTTAAGGCCGCTTCGAATAATTTCTGACAGCATCGCGGATTCAAACACAGTTAAAGCCGCAATGGCAGAGGCTGTGATGCTTAGCTTGATGCCGATTTCAGGCAATGCAAAATACGTGAAAAAGATGATCAGTAAAAGCGGCAGGTTCCGAATAGTTTCTACAACAACCGCAAGCACTTTTGATAAAACCGGGATTTGAGCGAACCGCAATGTGCCGACGACTAATCCAATGATAAAGCTCAAAATGATGGAGATAAAAGCCACTTTTAAGGTGACAGCAAATCCTTCAAGTAAAAAGGCGAGATGATCAGGCTGGTAGGCACCTATAAAATCCAAGATATTTCCTCCTCTCTAGTGGCTTCTTGCTAATCTTCTTTCTAAATAACCAACGCCTAGACTAAGCGGAATGGTTAATAGCAGATAGAACATGGCAACAAAGATGTAAACATCAAACGTCACAAATGTTCTAGATGCAATAAGGTCACCTTGATACATGAGGTCAAACCCTGCAATGACACCCAAAATCGAGGAGTTTTTGACAAGGTTAATAAATTGATTGCCAAGAGGGGGAATGACGATTTTAATCGCCTGCGGCAAAATGATATACCGCATCGTCCCGCCATATGACAGACCTGAAGCGCGGGCTGCTTCCATTTGTCCAAGCGGTACAGCTTGTATCCCTGCGCGAATGGCTTCAGCAATAAAGGCAGACGTATAAATGGCAAGAGCAATCGTCCCAGCAGTAAAGCCATCTGCTACAATACCTAGCACGGGTAAACCAAAGAAGAAAACAAAGGTGATCAATAATAACGGAATATTCCGAATAAATTCCACATAAGCCGTTCCGAACCAGTTGAGCGGCCTAAATGGCGCAATTCTCATAATGGCAATGAGTGTACCGATCAAAAAGCTTCCAATCAGAGCAATGACACTTGCACCAATGGTATATTTAAAGCCTTCTAAATAAAGATGAAAATTTTCAGTGAGAATGGAAAACCGCAGCAATCAGTTCACTTCCTTCCTGATCAACAGGGGAGCCATTGAGCGGCTCACCTGAGGCATTGATGTTAACCAATCAAATGTTATTCTTTGATCCATTTTTTAAGAATTTTGTCATATTCACCATTGTCTTTTAACGTTTTTAAGGCTTTATTGATCGCATCAGTTAATTCTTGATCCCCTTTTTTCACAGCAATGCCATAAGGCTCATCTGTAAAGGTGCCGCCGACCACTTCATAATTTGAATCTTCATCTGCCATACCAAATAAGATCGCATTATCAGTTGTCAGCACTTGCCCTTGATTTGATTTTAATGCTGTAAAAGCCTCTTGATAGTTCTCAAATTCTAATACGGATACTTCAGGTGCTTTCTCACGGATATTTTGAGAAGAAGTAGATCCTTTCACGGCCAGCACCTTCGTTCCTTTTTTAAGATCATCAATGGATTGAATGTCGCTTCCTTTTTTCACAAGCAGTGATTGTCCTGCTTCAAAGTAAACATCTGAGAAATTGACTTCTTTTTTACGCTCTTCTGTAATTGTCATGGTCGCAACAATCGCATGGATATCCCCTTTTTGAAGCAAAGGAATTCTTGTTTTAGATGTCACTTCCTTAAATTCTGCTTTTCCTTCATCGCCGAGTATTTCCTTTGTGATGGCTTTTGCAATATCAATATCAAATCCTTCAATATCACCGCTGCTCGGATTTTTTAGACCGAATAGACGTGTGTCATTTTTTACACCGAAAATGATTTTTTTGTCTTTCTTAATGGTTTCTAATGAGCTTCCTTGTTTTGCATCAGTTGAACCTTTTTCTGTAGATCCACAAGCAGTCAAAGCGGCGATGCAGCAAGTCATAAAGAGCAGCAGGCCAAAGCGTTTCATTTTTTTCATTAAACCATTCCCCCTAGTGATTTAAAATACGGCTTAAAAATAATTGAGCACGTTTCTCTTGCGGTTTTTCATAAAATGCAGCCGGTGTTGATTCTTCAAGAATTCTGCCCTCATCAATAAAGACAATGCGGTCGGCCACTTCACGGGCAAAGCCCATCTCATGCGTGACAACAACCATGGTCATGCCTTCACGGGCCAGCTGCTTCATCACATCTAATACCTCGCCGATCATCTCTGGATCAAGTGCAGATGTCGGTTCGTCAAAAAGCATCACCTCTGGTTTCATCGCAAGCCCTCTTGCAATGGCAACGCGCTGCTGCTGTCCGCCTGAGAGTCGTGAAGGGTAGGTGTCTGCTTTTTCAGGAATGCCGACTTTATTTAAATAAAATTCAGCTGTTTCCTTTGCTTCTTCCTTGCTCACTTTTTTGACCTTCATCGGCGCAAGCATAATGTTTTCAAGCACCGTCTTATGCGGATAGAGGTGAAAATGCTGAAAGACCATTCCGATATTTTGCCTGACAAGATTGATGTTGGTCTTCGGATGCTGAACAGACACTTGGTTGACGAGAACTTTTCCCGCATCAATGCTTTCAAGACGATTGATACACCTGAGCATCGTGCTTTTACCAGATCCTGAAGGACCGATGATCACAACAACCTCCCCTTTTTGAATATGTAGGTTAATGTCCTTAAGTACATGGAACTGGCCATAATGCTTGTTGACTTCTTCGAATGTGATCATGAAGAACCTCCTCTTGTGTTTCATTGGCTAAAGCTAAAGTGGATTCTAGCACAACTTGTGTAAAAAGAAGTAAATGATGGAATATTTTCTGACGAGATTTTACAGCAAATAGTGACTTTGGATGGAGCTGTATGATTCATGTGTATTCATTTTTAACAAAGTTAGGACAAATTTTATTTACGTGGATAATTGCAGAAGATGGTTAAACAATAAGAAAAGAGGTGAAAAAGGTGAAGAAACGTCCGATCCAATTTCTGATATATGCTGCAGGGATCTTGCTTGTCCTTGCATCCTTGCTCATTTTACTTCAGCTCGACGAGTTATGGATGCCTGTTTTTTTATTGCTGAAGGCGGTTCTCATTCCGCTTCTCATCGCCATTTTTATTTCTTATCTGCTTTATCCGATTGTGGAAAGACTTCATGCACGAGGGCTGCCGAGAACAGTCAGTCTCTTACTCATCTATGTCCTGTTTTTTGGCGGGATTGGGTTTGCGGTTTATAAAGGAGCGCCTGTGATGATCGCACAGTTAAATGAGCTGTCAGAACAAATTCCTGTCCTCGCCGAAACTTATAATGGCGCTTTATCACATATTCATCGTCATACGAGCCACTGGCCTGACGGACTTCACGACCGCTTGGACCGCTTCATTGTTCAATTGGAGACATATGCAGCCAATAGTGCTGAGCGGATGATTCTTAGCTGTAAGGTTTTATTTGATTACGCATTAGTCGCAGCACTCATTCCTTTTCTTGTTTTTTATATGGTGAAGGATATGAACACGATGAAGCGGGCGGCATGGTATTTAACGCCGCCATCATTTAGAAAGAGGGGAAAAGCTTTTGTCAAAGCAGTGGATGAATCGCTTGGTGATTATATTCGAGGGCAGCTGCTTGTTTGTTCTTTAATCGGGGGTGCAGCAGCCATTGTGCTCTGGCTTTTTCATATCCCGTATCCGCTTGTTCTTGGGATGCTGATAGGGGCAACGAACGTGATTCCTTATTTTGGACCGATTATTGGCGCAGTTCCTGCCATCTTTATTGCGTTTACCATCTCGGTGAAATCGGTCATCATTGTACTAATCACAGTAGCGGTGCTGCAATTTTTAGAGAGTAATGTCCTCAGCCCAATCATTGTAGGGCGAAGTCTTCATATGCATCCTGTCGTCATTATGCTTGTCTTGCTTGCAGGAGGAGAGCTGTTTGGCTTAATTGGGATGATTTTAGCCGTACCAGCAGCTGCAATTATCAGGGTGATCATTGTGCAATATATCCTGATGAGACGAAGCGTTCATTGACAAGACGAGCCGAGTTGTCTATAATAATTTCGATTCATACATATTGAAATTCAATGACGGACCCGAGTACGTTAAAAAGCTGTTGCAGAGAGAGGCTTTATTTGCTGAGAAAAGCCTTATCAGACCTTTAACGGAAGCTAGTCCCGAGTGCAGATAAACACTGCCGCTCTCTTCCGGCGTTATCGGATGTGAAGGTGATAGACGAATTTGTCTATAATCAGGGTGGTACCGCGAGAACATCTCGTCCCTGTGTAAGTCGTTTTGTGCTTGCATAGGGCGGGATGTTTTTTCGTTTGTGTGGAGATTGATGAATGATAAGGGAGGATTTTTGAATGAAAACTTTAACTTCAGCTCAAGTACGTCAAATGTTTTTAGACTTCTTTAAAGAAAAAGGACATGCTGTAGAACCGAGTGCGTCTCTTGTACCGCATGACGATCCGACACTTTTATGGATCAACAGTGGTGTGGCAACATTAAAGAAATACTTTGATGGTCGCGTCGTACCTGAAAATCCGCGTATTTGCAACGCGCAAAAATCGATTCGTACGAATGATATTGAAAATGTAGGGAAGACAGCACGCCATCACACGTTCTTTGAAATGCTTGGCAACTTCTCTATTGGTGACTACTTTAAAGAAGAGGCCATTGAATGGGCGTGGGAATTCCTCACAAGTGACGAGTGGATTGGCTTTGATCCGAATTTGTTATCTGTGACAGTCCACCCAGAGGACGAAGAAGCGTATATCCTTTGGAGAGATAAAATTGGTGTGCCTGAAGAACGTATTATCCGTCTGGAAGGCAACTTCTGGGATATAGGCGAGGGCCCAAGCGGACCGAATACAGAAATTTTCTATGACCGCGGTGAATCATACGGTCACGACATGAACGATCCAGAATTATATCCAGGCGGGGAAAACGAGCGTTATTTAGAAGTATGGAATCTCGTGTTCTCTGAATTCAACCATAATCCAGATGGATCATACACACCACTGCCGAAGAAAAACATTGATACAGGTATGGGTCTTGAACGAATGGTATCTGTCATTCAAAATGTGCCGACGAACTTCGATACAGACCTATTCATGCCAATTATTCGCGCAGTCGAAACGATCTCTGGAGAAAGCTATGGCGAAACAAAGGAAAAGGATACAGCATTCAAAGTGATTGCTGACCACATCCGGACAGTTGCCTTTGCTGTAAGTGACGGAGCGCTTCCTTCCAATGAAGGCCGCGGATATGTATTAAGACGTTTGCTGCGCCGTGCTGTGCGTTATGCAAAAACGATCCATATCCACCGTCCGTTTATGTATGATTTAGTGCCAGTTGTTGCTGAAATCATGAAAGACTTCTACCCAGATGTACAAGCAAAAGAAGAATTTATTGCGAAAGTCATCAAAAACGAAGAAGAACGTTTCCACGAAACACTGAACGAAGGGTTAGCCATTTTGTCAGAAGTGATCAAAAAAGAAAGAGACAAAGGCAGCTCAAAAATTTCAGGTGAAGATGTATTTAAGCTGTATGATACGTATGGATTCCCTGTCGAGCTAACAGAAGAATACGCAGAAGATGAGAACATGACAGTTGATCGAGAAGGCTTCCAAGCGGAAATGGAGAAGCAGCGTGAACGAGCAAGAAATGCGAGACAAGATGTCGGCAGTATGCAGGTTCAAGGGGGCGCTCTAGGCGATATTAAAGTAGAAAGCACCTTCGTTGGCTATGAAAATCTAACAGCAGATGCCCGTATCATTGAATTGCTTCAAAATGGTGAAATTGTCTCGGAAGCACATGAAGGAGACACGGTGCAAATCTTGTTAGATGAAACTCCATTCTATGCGGAAAGCGGCGGACAAGTAGCGGATAAAGGGACACTAAAAAGTGCAGAAGCCATCATTGAGATCAAAGATGTGAAAAAAGCGCCAAACGGTCAGCATGTCCATGAAGGAGTCGTCGTAAGCGGTACGGCTCAAAAAGGTCTCGAAGTCACTGCAGAAGTGGAATCAGCTCTTCGAAAAGGTATTGTGAAAAACCATACAGCGACACACCTTCTGCATCAGGCGCTAAAAGATGTATTAGGCAGCCACGTGAACCAAGCAGGGTCATTGGTGAATGAAAACAGACTTCGTTTTGATTTCTCTCACTTTGGACAAGTGACGAAAGAAGAATTGTCTCAAATTGAAAAAATCGTGAACGAAAAGATTTGGGAAGGCATTTCGGTTGCGATTGACCTGAAGCCAATTGCTGAAGCAAAAGAAATGGGCGCAATGGCGCTGTTTGGCGAAAAGTATGGCGATATTGTCCGCGTAGTCCAAGTCGGCGATTACAGCATCGAGCTATGCGGCGGCTGTCACGTGCAAAACACTGCGGAAATCGGTTTGTTTAAAATTGCGTCTGAGTCGGGTATTGGTGCTGGAACACGCCGTATTGAAGCTGTGACTGGTCAAGGTGCCTATGAAGAATTAAATGACCAGCTGGCGATTTTAGAACAGGCAGCAAATGAGCTGAAGTCAAATACGAAGGACGTTCCAAAACGAATCGCTTCATTACAGGCGGATTTAAAAGAGGTTCAAAGAGAAAACGAATCTCTTCTTGCGAAATTAAGCCAAGCAGAAGCAGGCTCTATTTTAGAGAAAGTGACTGAAATTGGCGGAGTAAAAGTATTAACTGAAAAAGTAAATGCTAAAGACATGAACCATTTAAGAACAATGGTTGATGACTTGAAAGCTAAATTAGGATCAGCTGTCATCGTCCTGGGAGCCGTTCAAAACGGAAAAGTAAACATTTCAGCAGGAGTGACAAAAGACGTGATCGAAAAAGGTCTGCATGCAGGGAAGCTTGTGAAGCAGGCAGCTGAAATCTGCGGCGGAGGCGGAGGCGGACGTCCAGATATGGCACAAGCAGGCGGAAAACAACCAGAAAAACTTGAAGAAGCACTGGCATCTGTCGAAGAATCTGTCAAATCCGTTTTATAATCAGGCGATGTAGTGTAGAATAATGGTATTAGATGAGCGGTTAGAAAAAAGCTTGCTAGTAGAATGTTGGAAGAGAGGTGCAAGAAGCAGTGAGTTCATTTGATAAGACAATGAAGTTTAACTTCTCTGATGATTCAGCTGAAACCAATGTGAATGAAGTGCTCATTACAGTTCATGACGCACTCCAAGAAAAAGGATACAACCCGATCAATCAAATTGTCGGATACTTGCTGTCAGGCGACCCTGCTTATATTCCAAGACATCAGGATGCACGCAACCTAATTCGTAAACTAGAACGAGACGAATTAATTGAGGAATTGGTTAAATCGTACTTAGAGACACATAAAGAGGCGTAAAACATGAGAATTTTAGGCTTAGATTTAGGCACGAAAACCCTTGGTGTTGCGATCAGTGATGAAATGGGATGGACAGCGCAAGGGATTGAAACAATTAAAATTGATGAAGCAGGCGGAGACTTTGGTCTCAGCCGCCTGTCTGAGATTGTTGCAGAATATGGAGCGGATAAAATTGTACTTGGCTTTCCAAAAAATATGAACGGCACGGTCGGTCCTAGAGGCGAAGCCAGCCAATCATTTGCGAAAGTGCTAGAAAACACGTACAATGTTCCTGTTGTGCTTTGGGACGAGCGTCTGTCAACAATGGCAGCGGAAAAAATGCTCATCTCTGCAGATGTGAGCAGACAAAAGCGTAAAAAAGTCATTGATAAAATGGCGGCTGTTATGATCCTGCAAGGATATTTAGACAGCTTAAATTAAAATGAGGTGAATCAAATGGAACACGGAGAAAAGCAAATTACAATCGTTGATGATAATGGAAATGAACAGCTTTGCGAAGTACTATTTACTTTTGAAAGCGACCATTTTAACAAATCTTATGTTCTTTACTACCCAATTTCTGAGCAAGACAATGAGGAAATTGAAATTCATGCATCAAGCTTCACACCGAACGAAGACGGTGAAGATGGCGAGCTAGAGCCGATTGAAACGGATGAAGAGTGGGACATGATTGAAGAAACGTTAAACACGTTCTTAGATCAAGAAGACGAAGAATAGAACGAATAAAAGGCCTGTGAACAGATCTTCTTGATCTTTCTTCACAGGTCTTTTTTTACGATCATTATGTTAACTTAAATTTATTTCATGTTGACATAATGAACTGTACCTTTTACTCTATTTTTAACAATAAATTGAGTGAGGGGCATGAATATTGAGAATTCAAGATATGATGCAAATAGCGTTAATGACAGCGGTTATCGGGATGTTAGGCTTGATCCCGCCGATTTTACTGACATTTACACCTGTACCGATTACATTGCAAACCGCAGGTCTTTTGCTTGCTGGGGGGCTGTTAAAGCCAAAGCAAGCACTGATCAGTTTATGTCTTTTTCTTTTGGTTGTGGCAGCAGGCGCACCTCTTTTGTCAGGTGGGAGAGGCGGGATAGGGGTCTTTTTTGGTCCAAGTGGTGGTTTTCTTCTTGCTTATCCTGTTGCTGCCTTCATGATCAGCTTATGGGTGAACCGGCTGAAAAAAGTAACCGCACTGCGTCTTTTTGTGATCTATGCGGTTTGCAGTATTGTGATTTTGTATATGAGCGGTATTCCTTTTCAAGCCATGATGATGCATATTAAGGTGTCGCAGGCGGCTTTCCTTAGTTTGATTTATCTTCCAGGTGATCTCATCAAAGCGGGAATGTGCGCTTTCTTTACGGTCAAAATCATACAGGCCATGTCCTATCGAAAAAGGGATTTGCCTAAAGGGAGGCGAGCAGTTTGATCAGAATAACGGAAAGCTATGCAGTACATGCAGAAATGAAACGAGATCAGATTGCCATCATAGATGAGCAAGAAAGCATTACATATGAAGATTGGTATGAACGTGTGCAGAGAGCGGCACAGTGGTTACAAGGAACGGATTATCAGCAAAAAAGAATCGCTTTTTTATTATCAAATGGTGCTTCTTTTCTTCAAATATTTGCGGGCGCTGCTTGTGCAGGGTGGACAGCCGTTCCGCTTGATCCGAGATGGAGTCATCAAGAATGTGTCGAAAAGCTCTTGTTAAGTGAGGCGGATCTCGCCATTATAGAGGATCGATTGATGAAAAGATTTGAACAGGGAAGCGTGGACATGCCGATTCTTTCTTTATCTGAATGGAAGGAAAGAATGAGCTTTCTCACAGACAGACCATATAACACCTGCGATACCGAGAAGGACCCTGTCTTTTATATGGGATTTACGTCAGGTTCAACAGGCTCACCGAAAGCCTTTATTAGACGTCAGCAATCATGGATCGAGAGCTTTCGAATGACAGCTGCTTCATTTGGAATCACTCATCAAGATCATGCTCTTATATTAGGTACACTCTTATCCTCTCACTTTTTATATGGTGCCATCAGTACATTATACTTTGGCGGCACAGTGACACTTTTAGAAAAATTTGTGCCGGGAAAAGCGAAGCAAGCCTTAGAGACAGGTGATATCACCGTGATGTATACTGTCCCAACAATGACAGAAACGTTACTGCAAATCGATGCTTTTAAAGAAGACAATCCGCTTCTTGTCATGTCATCGGGAGCAGATTGGAGCATCTCGTCAAAAGAACAGCTCGTCTCCAACTATCCACATATCACTTTTTTTGATTTTTATGGCACATCAGAGTTAAGTTTTGTCTCTTATTTGTCTTCAAATGACTTTCTGCAAAAACCTTCTTCTGTTGGACGGCCTTTCTCCTCCATTCAAGTAGAAGTAAGGCGGCCCGATCAATCTGTCTGTCAGCCAAATGAAACAGGAAGGATTTATGTAAAGAGCCCAATGACTTTTTCAGGCTACTTGCATGAGCAGAAACCGCCGCAGGAGTGGCTGACTGTTTACGATATGGGGTGGCTGGATGAAGACGGTTATCTGTATATGAGCGGTCGTGAGAATGGCATGATCGTCTATGGAGGACTGAATATTTTCCCAGAGGAAATTGAGCGTGTGCTAAATGAACAGCCAGAGGTGAAGCGGTCAATTGTGGTGGGCGTTCCTGACCCATATTGGGGTGAAATCCCTATTGCCATACTGGAGCAAGTGCCGCAAATAAAGGCGGTTCGACAAGCTGTTAAAGAAAAGCTTGCGGCCTACAAGGTACCAAAAAAATGGCTTGTGATTGATCAAATGATTGAAACATCCGGCGGGAAAATTGCCCGCGTGAGCATGAAAAGGTGGGCGGAGGAGCAATTGTCATGCAAGCGGTGATCGTACAAGCAAAACGAACACCCTTCGGTGACAAAAATGGGATGCTGAAAAATTATCGCCCAGAGCAATTAGCCGCTCCCCTTATTCGGCATTTGTCTCAGGACATGACACCGGATGACGTCATATTAGGCAATGTCGTCGGAGGCGGTGGAAATATGGCCCGTCTGTCCTCATTAGAAGCAGGGCTTCCTTTACACGTTCCCGGTATGACGATTGACAGGCAATGTGCCTCTGGTCTTGAAGCGATCCGAACAGCTTGCATCATGGTTCAATCGGGGGAGGGCTCGATGTATATCGCTGGCGGAACTGAGAGCATTTCCAGATCACCAATGAAAGAAAGAGCCCGCTTTTCACCGGAGTGGATAGGAGATCCACATATGGGAGAAGCAGCAGAGCTGACCGCGTCGGCATTTTCTGTTACAAGAAAAGAACAAGATGACTATGCCCTTTTAAGCTGGGAAAGGAGTTTAGCCGCATTTAAACATGGTACATATGCAGAAGAAATCGTTTCGGTAGACGGGCTGAGTATAGATCAAGCAGCTGCTAAAATAAGACCAATGACAAAGCTGATCAAGCGGGCAAAACCTGTATTTTTGCCGGGGAAAGGAACTGTGACCACCGCCAATAGCTGTAAGGAAGCAGACGGAGCAGCTGCTGTCGCTGTGATGGAAAGATCGTTAGCGGAAGCAAGTGGATGTAAGGCGATGCTGCGGTATGCCGGAAGTGCTGTGACAGCGATACATCCTCATTTTCCAGCTGCTTCACCGATTGATGCGATCAAGAAACTTTTACATCAAGAGAACATCAAGGCAGAGGAAGTGGCGCTTTTTGAAATCAATGAAGCATTTGCGCTGAAAGCAGCACTTATTGCCCGCATGCTGGGGATACCATATGACCGGATCAATAGAAGAGGCGGTGCACTATGCCTTGGGCATCCATACAGCGCGTCAGGAGCTGCTATGATGGTGAGATTATTTTATGAAGCGCACACCTTACCGAATGGAAGCTATGTCATGGCTGCTATTGGAAGCGGTGGCGGTGTTGGTTTAGCCGTTTTGTGGCAAGTTTTGTCATGACATGCATGAGCAAGGAATTGCCGAACTCCGTCGAATCATGTACTATAAAAGCTAGATGTGAGGAGGGCCATGCATGTTTTCAGAACAAAAGAAACGACCATTCTTCAAAAGAAAAATGGGGATCGTCCTGTTATCTGTCCTTGCTGTCATCATCATTGCAGCATTATCAGGCTTTTTATATGTTAAATCAGCACTCGGACCGGTCGATCAAAAAAGTAAACAAACGATTAATATTCATATTCCAAATGGGACATCTGTGCGCGAAATTGCGGGCATTTTAAAAGAAAATGGGCTCATTTCGAATGACACGATTTTCACTTATTATGCGAAATACAAAAATGCGTCCGGCTTTAAAGCGGGTTATTTTCATTTGAAACAAACAATGGACGCAGACACGCTGATCAAAAAGCTGACATCTGGCGGAACAGATTACGCCTTTCAGCTTGTGATTCCAGAGGGAAGACAGCTATCTGATATTGCAGCGATTATTGCAAATCAGACGAATTTTTCAGCGAAGGAAGTTGAAGCAAAGCTGGATGATCCTGCTTTTATTCAAACACTAATGAAAAAATATCCGAAAACCGTGACATCACAGGTGAATGGGAAACAGGTGAAACATCCGTTAGAGGGTTACTTATTCCCTGCTACGTATCCATTTTATCGTGAGGATGAATCACTCGAGACGATCATTGAAACGATGATTAAACAAACAGATCAATACGTGAAAACGTATGAAAAAGACATGAAAAAGAGAAACATGTCCATACATGATGTGTTAACGATGGCATCACTCATTGAAATGGAAGCAACAGAAAAGACAGATCGGGCAAAAATCTCAAGTGTATTCTATAACCGGTTGAAAAAGGACATGCCGCTTCAAACTGACCCAACCGTTCTTTATGCACTTGGTGAGCATAAATCCCGCGTTTATTACAAAGACCTAAAAGTGAAATCTCCTTATAACACGTATAACAACAAAGGGCTGCCGCCTGGACCTATTGCAAATGCTGGTGAATCCTCTTGGAAAGCAGCACTGCATCCAGAGAAAACGGATTACGTTTACTTCCTTGCGAAGAAAAATGGAGAAGTCGTATTTACGAAAACGTTAAATGAGCATAATAAAGCAAAAGCGAAATACATTACAGGCAGCAATTAACGTACAAGTGAATCGAAAAAGACTGTAGACAATACGAGATTGCCTGCAGTTTTTTTCGTTGGAATATCCATTTTATAGGTTCGCAATTACCACTTCTTTGTGGTAAAATATATCGGGTTGTTTTTACTTAGATGAACGAAAGATTGACGAGAAAGAGAGCTGCAATAGGCAGGACTCTTCTTTTTCAGGTCATGAAGGAGCTAGACAGATAATGACTATCGAAGATGATCGAATAAATGATTATATTGAACATTTAATTCACCCAAGTCCTGATGCAATCGCTCAATTAGAGATATATGCAAAAGAGCATCATGTGCCAATTATGGAAAAGGTGAGCATCGAGCTTTTACTGCAGCTTCTTTCGATGAAAAAGCCGAAGAAAATTCTTGAGGTTGGGACAGCGATTGGCTATTCCGCCATTCGAATGGCAACAGCTCTGCCAGATGCTGAGATTTATACGATTGAGCGAAATGCAAAGCGCTATGAAGAAGCGACACGGAACATTGAGGAATTAAAGTTAAAAGAAAGAATACACGTGTTTTTTGGTGATGCGATGGAATCGGCTAAAACGGTCCAAACGATGGCGCCCTATGATGTGATTTTTATTGATGCTGCAAAAGGGCAGTACAAGCGTTTTTTTGAATTGTTTGAACCGATGCTTGCTCATGACGGAATGATTATTACAGACAATGTATTATTCAAAGGCTTAGTGGCAACGAATTATGAAGAAGAAATTGAAGATAAACGAAAAAAACAATTAATTGGAAAAATTGATCGATACAATCAATGGCTCATGTCAAACCCTGATTTCCAAACGTGCATTATTCCAGTTGGAGACGGGATCGCCATTAGTACAAAAAGAGGTGACCAATCATGAAGAAACCAGAATTGCTTGTAACGCCAAGCAGCGTGTCAGACGTCATGCCATTAATTGAGGCAGGAGCTGATGCATTCTTAATAGGCGAACAAACATACGGTATTCGTCTTGCGGGTGAGTTTTCAAGAGAAGATGTGAAACAAACGGTTGAGCTTGCACATGCCCATCACAAAAAAGTGTATGTGGCGATGAATGCAATTTTTCATAATGACCGCGTCCAGCTGCTTGGAGATTATTTAACTTTTCTCGATTCATTAAACGTGGACGGTGTCGTCTTTGGAGACCCAGCCGTGATCATGGCTGCAAAGGAAACAGGAGTGAACCTGAATCTTCACTGGAGTACAGAAACGACTGGGACAAACTATTACACTTGTAACTACTGGGGTAAAAAAGGTGCATCGCGTGCTGTTCTTGCAAAAGAGCTGAATATGGACAGTGTGATCGACATCAAAGAAAATGCTGAAGTGGAGATTGAAATCCAAGTCCATGGCATGACATGTATGTTTCAATCAAAACGTACGCTCATCGGCAACTACTTTGAATACCAAGGCAAACAAATGGATGTCGTAGGCAGACATATGGAGGAAGGGCTATTCCTGCATGACCAAGAGCGTCAAAACAAATACCCTATTTTCGAGGATGCCAACGGGACACATATTATGAGTCCAAATGATGTGTGTATGATTGACGAATTAGAAGAGTTTGTTGACGCAGGCATTGACTCATTTAAAATTGACGGAATTTTAAAGTCACTTTCTTATATGACAGAGGTAACATCACTTTATAGAAAAGCAATTGATTTACTAACGACTGACAAAGACGCGTATGAAGATCAGAAAGAGGACTGGGTGAAGCGGATTGAAGAGATTCAGCCAGTGAATCGTTCGATTGATACAGGATTCTTCTTTAAAGAAACGGTTTATTAATATAAGAGGAGGCAGAGGAAATGGCATTATTGAAAGATGGTATTTCTGAAATGATTGATGGGAAACGTGTCATTACAAAAAAACCAGAACTGCTTGCACCCGCAGGAAACTTGGAAAAGCTGAAAATTGCTGTACATTATGGAGCTGACGCTGTTTTTATTGGCGGGAAAGAATTTGGGCTTCGCTCTAATGCAGATAACTTTTCAATTGAAGAAATGGCAGAAGGCGTCGCATTTGCAAACAAATATGGCGCACGCATTTATGTGACAACGAATATCTTCGCCCACAATGAAAACATGGACGGGCTGGAGGAATACCTTCAAGGGATTGAAGGTGCTGGAGTAGCAGGCATTATCGTAGCTGATCCACTGATCATCGAAACATGTAAACGTGTTGCACCGAAGCTTGAAGTCCACTTAAGCACACAGCAATCTCTTTCAAATTGGAAAGCTGTTCAATTTTGGAAGGAAGAAGGGCTTGAGCGTGTGGTGCTTGCACGTGAAACAAGTGCGCTAGAAATTAGAGAAATGAAGGAAAAAGTCGATATTGAAATCGAAACATTCATTCACGGTGCGATGTGTATCGCATACTCTGGCCGCTGCGTGCTCAGTAACCATATGACGGCAAGAGATTCTAACCGCGGAGGCTGCTGCCAGTCCTGCCGCTGGGATTATGATCTTTATAAACTAGAAGGTTCTGAGGAAGCACCTTTATTTGGTGAAGAAGATGCACCATTTGCGATGAGTCCAAAAGATTTGAAGCTTATTGAATCCATTCCTCAAATGATCGAAATGGGAATTGACAGCTTAAAAATCGAAGGACGGATGAAATCCATTCATTATGTTGCCACTGTTGTCAGTGTGTATCGTAAAGTCATTGATGCGTATTGTGCTGATCCAGACAATTTTGTCATTCAGCAGGAATGGTTAGATGAATTAGATAAATGTGCAAACCGTGACACAGCACCAGCCTTTTTCGAAGGCGTACCAGGAACAGATGAACAAATGTTTGGCATTCATGGAAAGAAAACCACATTTGATTTCGCAGGTCTTGTTCTTCATTATGATGAAAAAGAAAAAATCGTGACATTGCAGCAGCGTAACTTCTTTAAGCAAGGCGACGAAGTCGAATTCTTCGGACCAGAAATTGAGAATTTCACATGCAAAATTGAGACGATTTGGGATGAAAAAGGCAATGAACTAGATGCCGCTCGTCATCCGCTGCAAATCGTCAAATTCAAGCTTGATCAAAAAGTATACCCTAGCAACATGATGAGAAAGGGGAAATAACAGCCACATGAGGAGTAAACCAGTTGTCATTGGTATTGCTGGCGGCTCGGGTTCAGGTAAAACGAGCGTCACCAATTCAATCTATGAAAAATTTAAAGGACATTCCATCCTCATGCTTCAGCAAGATTTATATTACAAAAATCAAAGTCATATGCCATTTGAAGAGCGCCTGCTCACGAACTATGATCATCCGCTTGCATTCGACAATGACCTGATGTTTGAGCATTTGGAACAGCTCTTAAGGTACGAATCCATTGAAAAACCAATATATGATTTTAAACTAAACACACGTTCAGAAGAGACGGTTCATGTTGAGCCGAAGGATGTCATCATCGTTGAAGGCATTTTTGCACTAGAAGACGAACGTTTGAGAGACTTAATGGATATTAAACTGTATGTCGATACAGATGCAGACCTTCGCATCATCCGCCGCATTTTACGCGATACGAAGGAAAGAGGCCGGTCGATCGATTCTGTGATTGAACAATATGTATCTGTTGTCAGACCGATGCATAATCAATTCATTGAACCGACGAAACGATACGCCGATATCATCATCCCAGAAGGCGGCCAAAACCATGTGGCGATCGACTTAATGGTGACAAAAATTCAAACGATTCTTCAAAACCGAGCAGAGTAAATGGTGGCGAAGAAAAAGACCTTTACAGTGTAAAGGTCTTTTCAGC
Source organism: Bacillus sp. AM 13(2015) (assembly GCF_001518755.1). Classification (NCBI taxonomy): domain Bacteria; kingdom Bacillati; phylum Bacillota; class Bacilli; order Caryophanales; family Bacillaceae; genus Bacillus; species Bacillus sp. AM 13(2015). Next base: position 38,718 of record NZ_LKCP01000016.1, read on the forward strand.
ATCATATTAATAAACAGTCACGAAAACTTGTCCTAAGATAGACGATCCTTTATAAAGAGTGATAGTGGCTTTACCAGTTGAATGAGCGGTCACTAGTCCACTAGAGCTAACAGAAGCTACACTCTGGTTATCTGTCCAATAACGTGTAGCTGCAGAATCATAGACCGAGTACCGCTCACCAACTCTTAAAGGTAAACTGTAATCTTGAATCGAAATCACATCTAAAGTTTGAAATCCAGAAGAACTGTGATTGACTGTGAAATCCGCTGTTTCTTTGGCTGAAGCCATGCCCATTAGTGAAAAAGATAAGGTAGAGATGGATAGAACAGAAACAATTGTTTTCTTCATGTTCATTTAAAACACTCCCTAGCATATATTTGGTCTTGCATTGATAGAATTCAACAAAAACCAAATATTTCCTTGTTAATATTTGTTAATGATATGTGAACATTTATGAAAGCAGCATTATCGGAAAAAATCTTGAGGGTTTGATATGATAAGAAAACAATGAAGAAAAGAAGAGTTGGAGAAATCACTACCACATAGCGAAAGAATGAAGTTGAAAAAGTATATTAAAAAAACGACAAACAAATCATCACAAATTTTCAAACAATTCTTGATCAAAACGCAATTTTGTAATAATATAGCATAGACATATCGTACACTGACCATATTATGTATTGGAAGATGGAGAATGGGTAAGCTATTCTTCTACATATGATCGAAATGGCCGAACGAGGTACAGGAGCTTCCTGTGCCTTTCCACAGTTTGTGCGATTTTAGACCGCTGCGGAGTGGTCCTGTCTAATAAAAGGCATAATAGTTGCATCTAAAAGGGACGCCATGTAAGATGGACTTTTACGAATATGGGACAGAAGGAATGAGGGCCTGAACATGTCCTCATTCTTGTATATTTCAGTCGTCACTCACGTGCAGAAATTTGTATGATGAGGATTAATAGAAGGAGTGAATGATTCATGGCACAAGAGAAAGTATTTCCAATGACAGAAGAAGGAAAGCGTAAATTAGAAGAAGAACTTGAACATTTGAAAACGGTTAAACGTAAAGAGGTTGTAGAGCGTATTAAAATCGCTAGAAGCTTTGGAGACCTCTCTGAAAACTCGGAATATGATTCTGCTAAAGAAGAGCAGGCGTTTGTAGAAGGCCGTATTACAACGCTTGATAATATGATTCGTAATGCCAAAATTATCGAAGATGAAGGAAATTCAAATGTTGTTTCACTTGGTAAAACGGTGACATTCGTTGAATTACCAGACGGCGAAGAAGAGTCTTACACCATTGTGGGAAGTGCAGAAGCTGATCCGTTTGAAGGCAAGATTTCAAACGATTCACCGATTGCAAAAAGCCTTTTAGGTAAACAAGTAGACGACAAAGTAACCGTTCAAACACCTGGCGGAGAAATGTTCGTCCAAATTGTAAAAATTTCATAATCACGTTTATCACGTAAACACCTCGTCCACAATAGGGACGAGGTGTTTTTATGCGCAAAAAAAGAAGAATTCAATGGACAGGTGCGATTATTTTTATGCTATTTCTCGGTCTTCTGATGAGACTGGCAGAAATTCAGCTGTTCTTCACAGAATCGTTTTCAAAGCTTGATATCAATTTAATACAAGAAAGTGTCAAACAGCGAACAGAAGAAGTCGTCATTTCAGACGGACGCGGTGAGTTTTTAGATCGAAACGGCCAAGCACTTCTTACAAAAGAACAGCCCGCGGTTATCTTATTTCCTTTCCTGCAATATGATCTTCCGCGCTTGCAGCAAACTGCCTCAATTCTTGAGATGGAAGAGAATGAACTCAAAAAACAGTTAACAGAAACGAAAAAACCGCTCATTTTAAAAGATGACATTTCGAAAAAAAAGCTGAAAGACATCAATGATATGAAATATTCAGGTGTGTACGGCGTATATATGAAAGAGAAGGACAAAAAAAGACTTGCCCTCCACACATTAGGTTTCACAAGCGAGAATCCAGAACTATTGAGAAAGCGTTATCCTGACAAAAAAGAGCTTTCCATTCGTACTGAAATCGGCACATTTGGGCTGGAAAGCACCTTTGACGAATTTCTATTACCCGAGCAAGACACAAAATTGTTATATCATGTGGACGGAAGGGGAAACCCTTTGTTCGGTATGGACGTCAAATATACAGCAGAAGCTCATTCCTTTTATCCACTTCAGGTACAGACAACAATAGATGAAGACATGCAGGCTGAAATGGAAAAGGTGCTCAAAGAACAAGGCGTTGAAAAAGGCGGTGCCGTTCTGCTTGACATTGAAAAAAGCAGTGTGCTGGCGATGGCGAGTACCCCAAATGTCACAAGCAAAAACCGGCACGAGGCAAGAAATTACATGCTGACAGCGATTGCACCAGGCTCTGTCTTTAAAACGGCTGTGCTTGCCGCAGCAATCGAAAAAAACCTTGACCAGCCACAAACCATGTATGACTGTCGAAAGAATTTATATGGAGAGCCTGAAGGAAAACAGGAAGTGCTAAATCTGACGGACAGTTTCTCAGAGAGCTGCAATTATACCTTTGCGACACTTGCTGAAAGGCTCATTCAAGCAGATGATCAAATCATCGAAAAGACGGCTGCAAAGCTTGGACTCTTAGATCGAGCTGGCTGGGAAGGGGATGTCTATCATAAGCAGCACTTCAAACAGTTTGATCGTGAAGAAACAGGCAGTGTGTGGGGAGATAAAAGAGACAAGCATGTCAAAAAAGCCATTGCACAAACCGCAATAGGACAAAAAAATGTCAAAACGACTCCTCTGCAAATCGCGAATATGATGGCTACGATCGCAAGAGGAGGAGAACGAAAAGAAGTGAAAATCGCAGAAAAAGTGCTGTATCAAAACGGAACAACGATGCTGTCCTTTCAAAACAAACGGCCTGAAGGGAGCAGCATAGACCGCTATACAGCTCAAAAGCTGCAAAAATTCTTAAGACAGGTGGTGACCTCTGACAAGGGAACCGGAAGAAGGTTTCAAGATTTGCCATACGATGTAGCGGGGAAATCAGGTACTGCCCAAACCGGCGGTCAAGACAAAAAGGGGAATCCGCTTTATCATAAGTGGTTTGCTGGATACTTTCCGGTAGAAAAACCAAAATACGCCCTTGTCGTTGTTCACCTTGACGAGACAAGTGGCCGGGCTAAGACAAATGATGCGTTTTATGATATTGTAAAAAAGGTCAATGAAATTGAAAAGAAACAGACATAGAACATCCCTTCATGACATGTTAGAATAGTAACGACTTAGGGAACAGAGGCAAAGGAGTGCAGAGATTTTGAGTAGAAATTCTCGATTTGAACATCGTGATAAGCGCAGAAAGGCAAATATGGTGCTTAACATATTAATTGGTATCGTTGTGGTGCTTATTTTGGTTGTCGCATCGAGTTTGTTAATTTTTAATAAGCCGAAAGATACAGATGTAGCGGATGCACCATCAAAAACGGCACCTGCAACAAGTGAAAATAAACAAAACTCAGAAGAAGATGTGAAAGATCCAAAGAAAGACACATCCGATGATTCAGATGCAAAAAAAGATGATTCATCTGATCAAGACGACGATACGAAGAAGACAGATGATGAAGAAAAACCTAATAAAGATGCGTTAAAAGACGCCAAAGAAACAGACGGCGGCAAAACAAGTGACGTCGACAAAACATACGAAAACGATGACTGGGAGCCTGTAGGAACAGAGCAATCCGGTTCACATACAGCAACCTATGATTCGAGCTCAACAGACTGGAAAGAAATGATCAAAGCGATGTCTTATGCGACAGGGATTTCAGAAGATCAAATGACCGTTCTTTGGTTAGGAAATAACGGAGGTCCTCAAGATGCAAAAGGAACCATCCGTGATAAATCAACAGGTGAACGCTACCGCGTGGAAATTACGTGGGTAGATGAAAAAGGCTGGAAACCTGTGAAGGTTGAAAAATTAAGATAAACATGAAAAAAAGATAGCAGATATGCTATCTTTTTTGTTTAAACATTCGCTTTAAAATGAACAACTGCTGTATACAAAATCCGCTCATCGATCACAGTCGTTTGATGACTGACAGAATGAACGGTCAGCAGAATCGCCTGATTATGTTCAATTTGTTTTTGGATCTTTTGTTCAAGTTCTTTTAAAGATGTTGCTTCAAAAAATTCAATTTTATCCTTTAAAAAATCCAGCTGAAAATCCATTTGATTCACCTCTCTATACTCTTCATTCATCTTAATCTCTCTCCCTCAGAAGGGCAAATATTTTTCTACCTCTCCCAGTATTTTTTAGTAGGAAAGAAACAGAAGTTGTGGTAGGATAGGAACTGTTCGACGGAATAAAACATACTATACGCATAGGAATAAAAAGATAAAGTGGAGGGAAAGAAAATGGGACGTGAATTTCTTTCTTTATTTGATCATTGGGCTGACTCTTATGACGACACGGTGAGTGGTCATGACGAGCAGTATAAAGAAGTGTTTCGCCGGTATCCGGCTATTTTAAAAGAAATTACCCGCCGTTCAGGCCAATATGTTCTTGAGTTTGGAAGCGGTACGGGGAATCTAACAGCGCTCCTGCTTGCAGCTGATAAAAACGTGTTTGGTGTTGAACCATCAGATGCTATGAAGAAAGCAGCTCTTCAAAAAGGAATACCAAATATACTTCATGATGGGGATTTTTTATCATTTCCAGCGCCGCCTTTTGAGCCGGATACGATCGTCAGCTCATATGCATTCCACCATTTAACGGATGAAGAAAAAAAACAAGCCATTCACACCTATAGCAACATCCTTCACTCAGATGGTAAAATAGTCTTTGCTGATACAATGTTTCAAAATCAAGCAGCACATCAAGCTGAAATCGACAAAGCGAGAGCTGCAGGGTTCGATCAGCTTGCAGAAGATTTAGAAACGGAATATTATCCATCCATTGATGTGCTAAAGGAAATCTTTGAAGAAGAAGGTTTTAGCACATCCTTTCATCAAATGAATGATTTTGTTTGGATCGTAGAAGCGAAGAAAAGGGAATGAAAGGATGTTTTTGTTTTGAAAATCGCAGTTATAGGTGCAATGGAAGAAGAAGTGACGATTTTAAGAGATCAACTAAAGAATGCTACACAAGAAAACATCGCTGGGTGTGAATTTACAACAGGTGTTTATGAAGATAAAGAAGTGATTTTATTAAAATCAGGGATTGGAAAAGTAAATGCAGCGGTCAGCACAACATTACTGCTTGACCGCTTTCAGCCAGATTATGTGATCAATACAGGATCTGCTGGCGGTTTCCATCACTCATTAAATGTAGGTGATATTGTCATCTCTACTGATGTGAGACATCATGATGTAGATGTGACCATCTTTGATTACGAATATGGACAAGTGCCGGGACTTCCAGCTGCTTTCATTGCGGATGAAAAGCTTGTGAAGCTTGCAGAGGAATCTGCTTTAGAGATCGATCATATTCAAGTGGCAAAAGGAACGATTGCAACAGGAGATTCATTTATGAATGATCCGGATCGTGTAGCGTTTGTAAGAGAGAAGTTTCCAGAGCTATATGCGGTGGAAATGGAAGCTGCAGCTGTTGCACAGGTCTGTCAGCTCTTTGGTACGCCATTTGTTGTCGTTCGTGCGCTATCAGATATTGCAGGGAAAGAATCCAATATCTCCTTTGATCAATTCCTTGAGCAAGCAGCGATTCACTCAACCGACCTTGTCTTGCGTATGATAAAGCAAACACAATAAAAGAAGGGGTTTCCCCCTTCTTTTCCATGCAAAGGAAGGGAATTATATGGCTGTCATAAAGGATATTACCGAATTAATTGGCCGCACACCGCTTTTAAAGCTGTCAGGGATTGGCGTCCCAGAAGGCGTTGAGGTGTATGCAAAGCTTGAGATGATGAATCCAGGTGGAAGTATTAAAGATCGTTTAGGTGATATGCTCATCAGAGAAGCATTAGCATCTGGCAAACTGCGTCCAGGCGGAACGATTATTGAAGCAACTGCTGGAAACACAGGAATTGGGCTTGCCCTAAGTGCAAGAAAGCATCAATTGCAGACCATTTTTTGTGTACCAGAACATTTTAGTCAAGAAAAACAACAGGTGATGAAGGCGCTCGGTGCAGAGATTATTCATACGCCAAGAAATGAAGGCATGAAGGGTGCGATTGATCGAGCCCTTGAACTAGAGGCAAGCCTTGACAATGCCTATTGTGTTTTACAATTTAAAAACCAAGTAAATCCATTGACTTACTACAGAACGCTCGGTCCGGAATTATGGTCCGACTTAAAAGAGAATATCGATGTATTCGTCGCAGGAGCAGGATCTGGCGGGACTTTTCAAGGTTGTGCCGCCTATTTAAAAGAGCAGCATCCGTCGTTAAAAACGGTTGTTGTGGAGCCTGAAGGGTCAATTTTAAATGGTGGGGATCCGGGCCCGCATAGAACGGAAGGAATTGGTCTTGAATTTATCCCAGATTATATGGAGCAGGCTTTATTCGATGAGATTTACACTGTCAGTGATGATGATGCGTTTCGAATGGTGAAAGAAGCAGCTGAAAAAGAAGGTGTTCTCATCGGCAGCTCTTCTGGTGCTGCTTTATTTGCCGCTTTAGAGGAAGCAAAGAAAGCAGCACCTGGGTCAGTCATTGTGACCATTTTTCCTGACAGCAGTGAGCGATATTTAAGTAAAGGAATTTATGAGGGAGGAAAATAGAATGAAACCAAAAACAATGATGATTCACAGCGGAACAACGGGTGATGAAAGAACAGGCGCCGTGTCTGTACCTATTTACCAAGTGAGCACGTATAAGCAGCCAAAAGCAGGCGAACATACGGGGTATGAATACTCCAGAACAGCAAATCCAACAAGAACCGCACTGGAAACAGTCATTCGTGATCTTGAAGGAGGAGCAAACGGCTACGCATTTGGTTCAGGAATGGCAGCCATTACGGCGGTGATGATGCTGTTTAACAGCGGGGATCATATTGTCCTGACAGATGACGTGTACGGCGGAACCTACCGCGTCATCACAAAGGTGCTAAACCGAATTGGCATTACTGCAACCTTTGTTGACACAAGTGATCCTGAAGCGGTGAAAAAAGCCATTTTACCTGAAACAAAAGCCGTTTACATTGAATCACCAACCAATCCTTTACTCAAAATGACGGATCTAAAAGCGATCGGCGAATTGACAAAGGAAGCCAACATCTTGATGATTGTCGATAATACATTTTTCACACCGTATTTCCAAAAGCCGATTGAATATGGTGCGGACATTGTTCTGCACAGTGCGACTAAATATTTAGGCGGTCATAGTGATGTTGTGGGCGGGCTTGTCGTCACAGCGACGAAAGAGCTTGGAGAAGAACTGCACTTTGTTCAAAACTCGACAGGCGGAATTCTTGGACCGCAGGATTCATGGCTTCTCATGAGAGGGATGAAAACACTTGGACTAAGAATGGAAGCACATCAACAAAATGCACAGAAAATCGCTGAGTTTTTAAAGCAACATCCAGCTGTCACACGTGTTTATTATCCAGGTCTCGGTACTCATCCTGGCCATGAACTTGCGAAAACACAAGCATCTGGCTTCGGTGGAATGATCTCTTTTGATATTGGAAAAGAAGAACATGTTGATGTATTTTTGAAACAGCTAAAGCTGTTTACGATCGCAGAAAGCCTTGGAGCTGTTGAAAGCTTAATTTCTGTCCCTGCCCGGATGACCCATGCGTCCATTCCAAAAGACCGCAGGGAGGAGCTTGGCATCACAGATGGTTTAATTCGTATTTCCGTTGGGATTGAAGATGTTGATGATTTACTACATGATATCAAGCAAGGACTAAGCGCGCTGGCGAATGGATAGATTTACATGCTCCTCGCTTTCTCTCACTATGTTAAGCTATGAATAGACATTGATAACTGGAAGGTGAAACAAGTGAAGAAAAAGTGGAGTGATTTAGTGACAGATTACAAGCAGTACGCTTTTATTTTGCTTGCTGTCAGCACCTTTTTATATATTGGTACGATCTTACCGAACCAGCACATCGAAGCATCTCCAAAAATGCTGATGATGGGAATAGATTGTGTTTTCTTATTAGCAGCTTTTGTTTGTGTTAAACGTGCGATTTTCTTTCAAAAGAAACTGCAAGAATTAGATGAAGATTAATTCGAAAGTCTCCTCATGTGCCTGAGGGGCTTTTTTCATTGTATTGGACAATCGGACAAGAATAACTGTAGAAATTTAGTCAAAAACACAAAAATCATCTATATTACTAAAAACAGGTTTACAAAATGGTGCTTGCTGGATATACTTACAAAGTAATTAAAAAAACGTAAAGGAGGCTGAAGAATATGTTATTCGTATCTACTTGTGATCAATTCAACCAACAATTTCATCATGTCATCAGCCTGTGGAAGAGTTCGTGTTCTTCCTTTGCCTTATACGGTGCACGCTTTATAACTGTTTAAGTAGTAAACGAGGATTTCACACGTATCATCCATTGCAGGTTGGAAGACAATGTCTTTTGAGCTGTATTTTTGTGTGCCCGCAGGTCAACTGATAAAGAAGATCTGCGGGCTATTTCGCGTGCTGCGAACTGAAGGGAGGTGAGCGTATATGACAATCCATTTATTTTTTATTACATTGACGATTAAACGTAAATACAAGGATATTGAGACTGTTCTTTACGAACAAGAAGTCGAAACATTTTATGAAGAAATGAAACAGAAACAACTAAAGTATATGAACTAAAACAGGAAATGAAAAAAGTGAAAAGGAGGAGATTGACATGTTTATGATGCTTGCCATGCTTGATTGTTATACGAGGGAGAAGGACCAGGTTTAGACACGCTCCACATTGATCACCTGCACATATGATAACCGTAAAAGGAGATTGTGAGGTGATCAATAAATGTCGATGTCACCCTATATGAGATTTCCGTCTGTGGGGCACGGATATGCATCTATTCCGCATTCCTTAAAGCACGGGTACGGCAATCCATACCGCATGCAAAGAGAGCAAGAGGAAATGCTCAGACGTTATATGTATCAGTACCGGACTTATTGGTATTAAAGAAAAGGAGCAGGAAACCATGACGTTTCCTGCTCCTTTTACATTAGCAAATCCAGCTTGCACCAATGATGATCAACAAAATGAACAGTACAACAAGCAATGCGAATCCGCCTGCAAAACCGCCACCGTAGCCACCGCAGTAGCCTCCAGAATAACCGCCAAAGCCCATAATCTAGCACCACCTTTATCTTATCAAGATACATTTATAAATTATGCAGCTCATGCAGAAAACGAAATCAATCTGAGCACAAATAATGAAAACGCCTATTCAGGTCAAAAAATTTTCACTTTCTGCGAAACATTTTCTGAAAAGGAGCGTCTTATAAAGGACAAATAAATTAGGACTAGGTCTTAATTTTTGTTAGATGAGAGCCGATATGAAAAGTAAGAAAATTTGTAAATAGTTATATTTACTGGTGAAAAGCAGGTGTTAACATTGATTCAAAGTTGGATTGGAAAACAAATGAGGGAACCAAAAGGCTTGTTCTCAAAATGGGTTGCCCGCTATATGGAAAAAAATCATCATAATATCAATGAATGGACGCTTCAACTCTTAAATATACAAGAAAATGACAAAATTTTAGAAATTGGGACTGGAAGAGGCATCACCTTATCAAAGGTAGCAGAAAAACTTGACCGCGGAAAAGTATATGGAGTAGATGCCTCTCGTCATATGATTAAATATGCAAAAAGAAAACATAAGAAGCTTGCGGAACAGGACAAAGCCGTTATTACGCTTGGTAAAGCTGAGCAATTACCTTTTGAAGACAGATCATTCAATAAATTATTTACGGTGCAGACGATCTATTACTTGAAGGATATTGAGCAAGTTATGAAGGAAGTATACCGCGTCCTTCAAGTGGATGGTGAAGTATTTTTATCTTTTCAAAAGCAGGAGCTGATAAAGGAACAAAAACGGTCAACATCTTTTTCATCGTACAGTGAACAAGAGATCAGCCGTCTGTTTTCAGCATATCACTTTAGAGAAGTCTCGGTTTATCACTATGATACATACATCTGTATCAAAGCTTTAAAATGATGAAAATATTTCCCAGGTAATGAACAAGCACTCAAAAAGAGGCTCTTCGTCAGAGGAGCCTCTTTGCCTACAATCGAATGTAAAAATAAATAAAGGCTCTTCATCAGAAGAGCCTTTTGTATGTAAGGTAGGCGCCAGCCAGGTGTGTAAGGAATGATAGTATATATAAGGAATTTGTTTGTCGATTAAGGATACCTGTCTGGCTTATTTCTTATATCGACACCATTCTGCAAAAGTTTAGCTTTTTTTTCAATATTTTCTTTTTTATTTCACTGGAAGACACATTTTTCTTTCTCACGTAGACATGTACCCCCTTCTTTTTCACATAACTTGCGGTTTGAAGAAGGAAATTGCTTAAGAAATAGAGAAAATTGTAGAGACTTCATTTTTAAACAAAAGGGAGGAATGAAATCATGTCGGGAAACAAAGGTGTCGTTTATAAAGGAGCAGGAAAAGTAGCAGTTGAGGATATTGGATACCCTGATTTGGTCTTAAAAGATGGCCCGGGTGTACCTAAAGCCAATGTGGGGCGCAAATGTGAGCATGGCGTCATTTTAAAAGTAGTGACGACGAATATTTGCGGAAGTGATCAACACATGGTAAGAGGGCGTACGACTGCACCTGAAGGACTTGTCCTTGGTCATGAAATTACAGGTGAAGTCGTTGAAGTTGGGCGAGATGTGGAATTTATTCAAAAAGGAGATCTCGTGTCCGTTCCGTTTAATATTGCATGCGGACGCTGCGTCATGTGTAAGGAACAAAAGACCCATGTGTGCTTAAATGTAAACCCGGACCGTCCAGGCTCTGCTTATGGATATGTAGATATGGGCGGATGGGTTGGCGGTCAATCCGAGTATGTCATGGTTCCATATGCAGATTTTCAGCTGCTCAAATTTCCAGACAAAGATCAAGCGATGGAAAAAATCCTTGATCTCACAATGCTTTCCGATATTTTCCCGACAGGTTTTCATGGTGCTTATACGGCAGGAGTAAAGCCTGGTTCGACCGTATATATTGCAGGTGCTGGTCCAGTAGGTCTTGCAGCAGCCCATTCGGCTCAGCTTCTTGGCGCATCTGCTGTGATTGTTGGAGATCTGAATGAGCAAAGACTGGAGCAGGCAAGAAGCTTCGGCTGCGAGACGATCAATTTACGAAAACATGATCGAATCGGCGAACAAATCACGAATATTTTAGGGGAGCCAGAAGTCGATTGTGCTGTCGATTGTGTCGGCTTTGAAGCTTCGGGTCATGGAGATCAGGGAGAAGCACCAGCGACCGTTTTAAATACAATTATGGATATTACCAAAGTTGGCGGCAAGCTTGGAATTCCAGGGCTTTACGTCACAGAAGATCCAGGAGCAGTGGATGCCGATGCAAAAGTCGGTTCTCTGAAAGTGCGAATTGGACTTGGCTGGGCGAAAGCTCATACCTTTGTGACAGGTCAAACCCCTGTTATGCAATATCATCGCAGTCTAATGAAATCCATTTTAAGCGGAAGAGCACAGATCGCCAAAGCCGTCAATGCGACCGTCATTGACCTTGATCAAGCCCCTAAAGGATATAGTGACTTTGATTCGGGTGTGGCGAAGAAATTTGTCATTGACCCGCACGGGATGCTTTCTCGATAATTTTTAACATGAAAGGAGCCGCTCAATAAAATGGGACGGCTCTTTATTGTGGAAAATCCAATCTATTTCAAAGGGGAGGAATCAGATGAATGCAGATCAAGCCAAAAGAAGAGTTATAGAACAATTTGGGAGAAATGCAGAAAAGTATGTGACGAGTCAAACTCATGCAAAAGGAGCAGACCTAGATCTCATTGTTGAATGGACAGCTCCAGAAGAAAGCTGGGTCGTTCTCGATATAGCAACTGGTGGCGGGCATACCGCAAAAACACTGGCCCCATATGTGAAACAAGTGTTTGCGACGGATTTAACAAAAGAAATGCTTTCTCATACATCACTTCATTTAAAAGCGTATCCACAAATTTTTTATGTAGTAGCGGATGCAGAAAGCCTTCCTTTTTTAGATGGCACATTTGATATGGTCACATGCCGAATTGCAGCACATCATTTCCCGCACCCTGAACAGTTTGCCAAAGAGGCATCTCGTGTATTAAAGTCAAATGGTCTGTTTTTCTTTATTGATAATGTTTCGCCAAATGATGAAGAGCTTTCACTATTTATCAATGAGCTGGAACGATTGAGAGACTCAAGTCATGTCTCCTGTCTATCGACAAAACAATGGGGGAAATTGTTTTTAGAAGAGGGATTAAAAGAAGTGAGATCAATGGAACGAAAAAAACGTTATCCTTTTCAGGAATGGGTCAAGCGAACAACGAAAACTTTAAAGGAAGAAGAGATCGTTACAAAATACTTGTTAGATGCTAACGAGAAAATAAAGCAATATTATAGATTAAAAATGACAGAGGATCAAATAGAATCAATAGAGGTAGATGACTGGATTGCTCTTTTCAGGAAAGGGTAAAAGTAAATCATTCAAACCAGTCATAGAAAGGAATCAAATCAAATGCTGAATTTTAAAGGAAAAACCGTCATCATCACAGGCGCAGCCAATGGAATTGGTGAAGCGGTCGCCTGCGGCTATGCAAAAGAAGGGGCGCGTGTGGTGCTTGCTGATATTGATGAAGAAAAGGGAAAGCGTTTGGAGGAGCAGCTGAGAAAAGAGTCCTATGAAGTTTATTTCTTCAAAACGGATGTGAAACAGGAGAAGGATATTCAGCGCTTAATGTCGTTTGCGGCGGAGCGCTGCAAAACGATTGATATTCTCATCAACAATGCTGGTGTCATGTTCACAGCATCGCCTTATGAGTTGACGGTCGATGAGTGGGATCATGTGCTGCATACAAACATAAGAGGGACTTTTTTATGCGCTAGAGAAGCAGCACGTTATATCAAAGAGAATCCAAACGGCGGTTCCATTGTGAATATTTCTTCTACCCGTGCGACCATGTCAGAGCCTCATACAGAAGCATATGCTGCATCAAAAGGCGGGATTTCAGCGCTTACTCATGCCTTGGCGGTTTCTTTTAGTCAGGATCACATTACGGTGAATAGCATTTCCCCTGGGTGGATTGAAACGAAGGATGAGAAAAGTCTTCGAGAAATTGACCATCATCAGCATCTTTCCAATCGAGTCGGCACGCCAAAGGATATTGTGAAAGCTTGTTTTTATTTAACAGATGAAGACAATCAATTTGTGACCGGCACAGATTTGGTTGTTGATGGTGGCATGACTAGAAAAATGATTTATGCGGATTAACATGAAAAAAACATTGACGCTTTGATCAAGCGGCAGTACAATATGTAACAATTCAGCTGAAGATCGTGATGAAAAAAAGACACAGCGCCAATAGAGAAGAGTACATCATAGCTGCCCCACACAGAGAACTCCGTGAAGCTGAGAAGGAGCTGGGGAGCATGATGGAACCAAGCCTCTTAGCTCTGCACCGGATTCTCTCGGATGGTGGTGCAGCGAATTTCTCCCGTTACAGAGAAGGGTGAATGATCACCCGCTAAGGTTCATCTGGCAACAGATGAATGAACTGAGGTGGCAACGCGGAGTAAATCCCGTCCTCAAGACAGAAATGTCTTGGGGGCGGGATTTTTTTTATGACAAATAGGGGGGGACAATGATGAAAAAACATTGGCGGGATATGAGTATTTTGCTTGGAGCCATCGGGATCGCAAACATAGGAGAATGGATTTATATGATTGCCCTCCATCTGCTTATTTTTCAAGAAACGGGCTCTGTACTTGCTGTAACAGCAGTTTATTTGCTAAGACCGGCAGCTTCTCTTTTGACCAATAGCTGGTCTGGCAGTTTGATTGACAGGCTGAATCAGCGGAATGTGATGATCAGTTTAGATATTACCCGTGCTTTGCTCATTGCATGCATCCCTTTTGCCTTATTTTCAGGACATCTGCTCATCCTGTATGTCATGGTGTTTTTCATACAGATGGCACAAGCGATGTTTCATCCAGCGTCGATGGTGTATATGACAGGACTCATCCCGGCCGATAACCGAAAACGGTTTAATGCCATTCGCTCTTTATTACAATCCGGTGGATTTTTACTTGGACCCGCAGCAGCAGGTCTACTTTTTCTCATCGGGACGCCTGTTCTTTCAATTTATGTAAATGCGTTCTGCCTTTTGATATCTGCTCTGTTAACGATGTGTTTACCGAATTTGCTCAAAACAGATGCTGGCCAAAAGGGGTTTTCCCTTTCAATGTTAAAAGAGGATGCCAAGCTTGTTCTGCGATTTAGTCTGACGTCACGCCAGATCATGGCGGTATATTTATTATTTAGTGCGGCGATATCGGTCCTTCCTACGGCCATTGACTCACTTGAAACAGCCTTTGCAAAAGAAGTATTGATGCTGACTGATACACAATATGGCCTTCTTGTTAGTGTGGCTGGAGCAGGCATCATCGCAGGGGCAAGTCTTAATTCGGTCATTGTCGAAAGGCTGTCAGTTTCGCTGATGCTTGGAGTCGGCAGTTTGTTTGTGGCGTTTGGCTATCTTATTTATGCATTTTCCAGCACAATATTTGTAGCAGCTGGTGGATTTTTTGTTTTAGCCTTCTTTTTAGCTTTTGCAAATACAGGTTTTATGACGTTCTATCAAACAAATATCCCAGTAGAGGTGATGGGAAGGATAGCCAGCTTTTATGCTCTCATTGAAGCCATTTTGACAATAGCTATGACAGGAATATTCGGCGGGCTCGCTCATGTTTTATCGATCAGAATGTCTGTCATCATTGGGTGTATATGTATGCTTCTTATCTGTCTATTGCTATGTTTTGTCATCTTTCGTCCATTGACTGTCAAAAAAATAGTGCATCCTACTTAGAAAATTAAAAAAATTATGTTATCATTATTTAAGTAAGTTAATTAAATTGATGAGAAAAGGAGTCTTACAAATGAAAGCACTACGCTGGCACGATCAAAAGGACATTCGACTAGAGGAAATTGACGAACCAACAGTTGCTCCAGGTAAAGTGAAACTGAAAGTAAAATGGTGCGGCATTTGTGGTAGTGATTTACATGAATATTTAGGCGGACCGATCTTCATTCCTGTGAATGAACCTCATCCACTTACAAAAGAAAAAGCACCAATTACATTGGGACACGAGTTCTCTGGGGAAGTTGTTGAAGTAGGAGAAGGCGTGAGCAATTACAAAGTAGGCGATCGAGTGGTTGTTGAACCTATTTTTGCAACTCACGGGCATCAAGGTGCTTATAACTTAGATGAAAACATGGGCTTTTTAGGACTTGCCGGAGGCGGCGGTGGATTCTCTGAATATGTATCAGTTGATGAAGAATTACTTCATTTATTACCAGACGAAATCTCATATGAGCAAGGCGCGCTTGTTGAGCCTTCTGCAGTTGCTTTATATGCGGTACGTTCTAGTAAAGTACAAGCTGGAGATACAGCGGCTGTGTTTGGCTGCGGACCAATTGGTTTACTTGTCATTGAAGCATTAAAAGCAGCTGGTGCTACAGATATTTATGCAGTTGAATTATCAAAAGAACGCCAAGAGAAAGCAAAAGAGCTTGGAGCGATCATTGTAGATCCTTCTCAATATGAAGATGTTGTTCAAGAAATCGCACGCCGTACAAACGGTGGCGTCGATGTTTCTTTTGAAGTGACAGGTGTACCTGTTGTATTGAAGCAAGCAATCCAATCAACTAGAATTTCAGGTGAAACCGTCATTGTAAGTATTTGGGAAAAAGGCGCAGAAATTATGCCGAATGATATTGTCATTAAAGAACGTACAGTGAAAGGAATTATCGGCTACAGAGACGTATTCCCATCTGTATTAAACTTAATGAGAAAAGGCTATTTCTCTGCAGACACACTCGTCACGAAAAAAATCAAGCTGGACGATGTGATCGAGGATGGCTTCCATGCTTTAATCAATGAAAAAGATCAAGTGAAAATTTTAGTCAGTGCTGAATAAGTAAGATAACAAAGGGAATGGCATAAGCCATTCTCTTTTTTTATGTGATCAGGTCATTTTCATAAAGAGAGCTGCGGTTGAATAGTGATAATTGAAAAGATGTTTCATGATAAGGGAGATGACATCATGTTTTATCACATCAAAGAATTGCAATATGAAGCAAAGCCCTCAAAGCCTGATCCGCTTTACGCGAAAAAGCTGCAAGAAGTATTAGGCGGTCAATATGGTGAAATCAGTGTGATGATGCAATATTTATTTCAAGGCTTTAATTGCCGGGCAGACCAAAAATATAGGGATTTATTATTTGATGTTGGGACAGAGGAAATTGGTCATGTCGAAATGCTGGCGACAATGATTGCACGTCTACTTGATAAAGCACCGGTAAAAGAACAGGAACAGGCGTATCAAAGCGATCCAGCACTTGCGGCTGTTATGGGTGGAATGAATCCGCAGCATGCAATTGTTGCCGGTTTAGGGGCGATGGCAGCGGATAGTCAAGGGTATCCGTGGAATGCCAAGTATATCATTGCAAGCGGAAATTTAATGGCGGATTTCAGAGCCAATTTAAATGCAGAATCACAGGGGAGACTTCAGGTCACAAGGCTTTATGAGATGACAGATGACCGCGGCGTCAAAGATATGCTTTCCTTCCTCATTGCTCGTGATACATATCATCAAAATATGTGGCTTGCGGCAATTAAGGAATTAGAAGAGCGGGAAGGGGATGTCGTCGTACCAACTACTTTCCCTCGTTCACTAGAAAAACAGCAAGTATCCTATGATTTGTTTAACTTTTCAAGAGGGGAAGAAAGCAAGGAAGGCAGATGGGCACATGGCCGCAGCATGGATGGAAAAGGAGAGTTCAGATATATTTCTGCACCTGTCGTATTCGGCTCAGCACCAAAGCTCAATCCCGCACCAAAAGAACTGTTTAACACACCAAAAAAGGGTGAATAAAAAAGTCGATCAGGTTTTTGTGCCTGATCGACTTTTTAACGTCCGAGAGTTCTGCCGTACACGCTGACACGTTTCTCTAATAATGCAAAAGCTAATTCAAAGACAATGCTCAACAGCCAATAGATCAAAGCAGAGACGAGATAAGTTTCTAAAAACTGATAGCCGTCATTTGCAATGATCCGGGAAATACCCATGATTTCGAGTACCCCAATTGTAAACGAAAGAGATGTCGCTTTTAATAGCTGAACGAGCTGATTGCCTAGGTTCGGTAAGGCCACAACAAATGCCTGCGGCAAAATAATGCGAAGCATCGCCTGCCTTGTGGTCATGCCTACAATTTTTGCCGCTTCCAGCTGCCCTTTGTCTACTGCCAGAAGTGCACTTCGGACCACCTCTGTTAAATGGGCGGCTGAATGCAGGCTGAAGGTAATGAGGGCAACAGCTAATGGGGAGACCATGTCCGGGTGAAAGGTCAGCCCGAATGTGCCGCTCATGCTAGTTAGAACAAAAGGAAGCCCATAAAAGAAAGCAAACAGTTGAACAATTAGAGGCGTACCTCTAAAAAAGGAGACGTAGAGCGTGACCAGCTGCCTGAGTACAGGGATGCGAAAGAGACGAATAAAAGCAAAAACAGATCCGATCACAAGACTCACAGCCATAGAAACTAGTGCAATTAATAAGGTGAAAGGAACGCCTTTTAGAATATGAGGTACTTGGTCAATCGCAAATGGAATATCAATGGTTTGCATCTAAATCGCCTCCTTAATGTGACAGGCTGGTGCGGCCTTTTACAAATTTCTTTTCAAGCAGCATGGTGACTAGTTCAATGCTCATACAAATGAGCCAGTACACAATCGCAATGATTACATACACTTCAAACATGCCGATTCCATAGTTATTTCCTAAGATGATCTTCACCTGTCCCATAATATCGATGAGCCCGATCGTAAAGGCAATCGCCGTGTCTTTCACAAGATCAATGGTGTAATTTCCGAGGTTTGGTAGGGCAATGAGAAAGGCCTGCGGGATAATGATCCTGATCAAGGCCTGTGTATCTGTCATCCCAACAATGTAGGCGGCTTCCAGTTGATCTTTTCCAACTGATGAATACGCACTGCGAAAAACTTCAGATAAATAAGCACCCGTATGTAAAGAGAACGTCATCATCACAAATAACACACGATCCCAATGGTTGATTTGAATTCCTGCCACAAGTAAAAGCTGAGGCAGTCCAAAATAAATTAAGAATAACTGAACAATTAATGGCGTACTTCGTGTAAAAGATAAATAGACAACAGCCAATTGCTTCAGCACTGGGATTTGCTTAATACGAATGCATGCAAATAAAAGCCCTATCAAGATGGCAAAAAACAATGACACTACAATAATGAGAAAAGTGAGTGGCAGGCGTTCAAGCACCTGTAAAAAGATCCGCAGCCAATCTCCAGCTGTAAACGTCATGACGCTTCCTTCCTTTCTTCATATTGATAGCCTTGCTCTGAGATGTAGTCAATATCTTGAAAGAAATCAACCCCAAACCACTTTTTCGCAAGCTTAGGCAATGTTCCATCATCAATCATCTCTTGTGTAACCCGGTCCAAATCTGCTGCAAGCTGTTTTTGACTTGGCTGTAAGACAAGATAGATCGGCTCCTTTGACACGATCCCGCCCACTTTGACCTTCAGGTTCAGATGCTTTTGAATGGTATCAAAGGTCGAAATATTCATAAAGGCCGCATCGGACCTTCCGCTTTCAACGCGCTTTAAGTTGAGTTCATTTGAAGGGCTCTCAATGGTTGTCAGCGGAATATCTGGATCATGTTCTTCATTATATTGATTTAATATGGAACGCAATCCGCCGCTAGGACTTACAGGAGCCAGCTTTTTAGATGTCATATCGTCAAGCGATTGAATATCCTGGTTTGATTCATTCACAATTAAACCTGTCATCGAATAGCCGTACGGAACCTTAGGATAAAGAAACCGCTTTTCGCGTTCAGGGTTACTGAAAAACCAATTAGCCGCCATTTCAAACTTCCCAGCGCCAACACCAATAAGATTGGATTCTTCCTCGCCAAAGATGTAATCAAAATGGATGTGCGGAAGTCTTTTTTCCACTTCATTTAAATAATCAATGTTATAGCCAATCGGTTCGTTTCGGTCATTTGTCGCTAAAAAGGGTGGATTGACCTCTGCACTCAGTGCGACTTTCACAATTTGTTTCCCATCATCTGTTGTTGTTTTTACACTGCTGCAGCCAATCAAAGAGAGGAGAAACAGAAGGACACCAGATGTCATGAATGCTGTCTTTTGCTTCATATGTCTTCCTCAGATCCTTGCCACATTCCGCGATGAATTCTGGATAAAAATTGTTTCGTTCGTTCATGCTGAGGCTTCATCAGAACATCTTCTGGTGAGCCTTTTTCAACAATTTCCCCATCTGCCATAAAGATCACCGTATCCGCTACGTCCTTTGCAAAGGAAATTTCATGCGTCACAATGACCATCGTCATCCCTTGGCTTGCAATATCCTTGATCATTTCAAGGATTTCTCCAACCATCTCTGGGTCCAGTGCGGACGTTGGTTCATCAAACAGAAGCACCGCAGGATTCATCGCAAGAGCGCGGGCAATTCCAATCCGCTGCTGCTGCCCGCCAGATAGTTCACTCGGAAATGCATCCTTTTTATGAAGCAGTCCAATCCGCGTTAAAAATTGCTCTCCAACCTTTTCTGCTTCTTTCTTAGACATGTTTTGAGACACAATCAATCCCTCTGTAATATTTTCAAGTGCCCGTTTATTTTGAAACAAGTGATAATGCTGAAATACCATGGAAGATTGCTGCCTTAGTTTTAAAAGATCTTTTTTATGATATCGTTCAAATTGAATCGTGGCTTCTCCAACAGTCAGCTTTCCTTTGTCTGGAATGTCGAGGCTGTTTAAACTGCGGAGAAGTGTTGTTTTTCCTGATCCGCTCGGTCCAATAATTGCGACCACTTCACCTTCTTGTACGGAAAAATCAATGCCTTTTAACACATGGGTCTGCCCATAAGATTTATGTAGATTAGTAGCTGAGATCATAAAAGCATCACGTTCCTTTGACAGATGTACTTAATATTGATAAAATTTAACACATTAAATCCTATAAGTAAAGTGTGTTTTATTCATTCCAATTGGAAAAATGAGATATCATAGATTGTGAGAAACAGAGGAGTTGGATACATTTTGTCTAAAGCATTATTTGTCGATACCGATTTTCAAAAAACATGGCTCAATCAGCTGGAATCTCTTCGTGAAACGATCGAACAAAACGCAAAAAAACATGATGAAGGCGCTTATTTTCCTAAAAAGAATATCGAATCATTAGTAAACATGGGATATACAACCCTGTCTCTTCCCACTGAATATGGAGGCGGAGGTCAATCTGTAACAGATATGGTTCTATTTCAAGAAACGCTTGGGAGCATGGACGGAGCAACTGCCTTATCGATCGGCTGGCACCAAGGAGTTGTAGGTGAAATTTATGAAAAGAAACTATGGAATGAGAAACAGCTGCAATTCTTTGCGGAAGAAGTGAAGAAGGGCGCCCTTGTCAACCGCGCTGTGAGTGAGGCGCAGACCGGCAGCCCAACAAGAGGCGGCAAGCCTGGAACAACAGCAATTAAATCAGGTGATCGCTGGGTGATCAATGGACGTAAAATTTTCACAACGATGTCACCAGCTCTCACATACTTTTTAGTCGGCGTATGGATTGAAGAAAAAGAAGCGATGGGATTCTTCTTAATTCACCGTGATACAGAAGGTGTTTCTATAGAAGAAACATGGGATGTTGTCGGCATGAGAGGAACAGAAAGCCATGATTTAATCTTAGATCAAGTTGTGGTCTCAGATGACATGCTTGTTGAAGTGCAAAAAGGACCTCGAGGCGGTACATTAAACCCTTGGATCGCACATATTCCTTCCTGCTATTTAGGGATTGCGCAAGCGGCAAGAGATTATGCAGTTCAGTATGCCATCACTCATTCACCGAACAGTATTAGCGGAACGATTAGTGACCTGCCAAATGTCCAAACATTGATTGGCGAAATTGATTTACTACTAAAGCAAGCACGCCACGTCATCTATTCAACGACAACATTGTATGAGCAGCCTGAGAAAAGAGAGCTGTTAATCAATGAATTCGGTGCAGTGAAGCATACAGTCGTCAATCATAGTCTGCAGGTGGTTGATAAAGCCATGCGTTTAGTCGGTGCAAAAAGTTTGAGTCTTGGCTGTCCGCTGCAGCGTTACTATCGAGATATTCGTGCTGGGCTCCATAACCCGCCAATGGATGATATGACGATTTCAAAAATCGCGAAGCAGGCCATTGAAGAGAAAAAAGAAAGCTAATATGATCAGAAAGCCGGATGAAACCGGCTTTTTTTATTTGGCAGAAAAGAGGACAAGCGTACCTTATGTCTCATCGCTCAGGCATGCTACAATCGATACAAATCATGGGAAAAGGAGCGATTTTTTTGAAGAAAAAGCATATGAAATGGTTGGTTTCTTCCATTATGCTGATGGCACTTTGTATCGGTCAGCCGTCATCAAGTGAGGGAACATCACCAGCATGGTCAGTAGATGAATTCTTGAAAGACAGGGAAGGCACATTTGTGATACAAGAAGTAAAAGAAAAATCTCCATGGGTGTATAACAAAAAAAGAGCGAATCAGCGCTTTGCCCCACAATCAACATTTAAAGTGGCAAATGCCCTCATCGGACTCCAAACCGGCGTGGTGAGAGATGAATATGACATCAAATATTGGGACGGAGTAAAAAGAGAAATTGATAACTGGAATAAGGATCATACACTGGGCTCTGGCATGAGAGATTCAGTCGTCTGGTACTATCAAGCCATGGCGCGTGACATCGGGGAAGAACGCATGAGCCATTGGGTGAAAGCCAGTCACTATGGCAATGAAGACATATCTGGCGGAATCGATCAATTTTGGCTAAGCAGTTCGTTGCGCATTTCTCCAATAGAACAAGTCCATTTCATTAAACATTTATATGAAGAAAGTCTCCCATTTGACCTATCTGTCATGAGAACGGTCAAACGAATGATGATACAAGAAGAAGAGAAACATGCCACCCTATACGGAAAAACAGGCTCCGGCTCAGGCATCGGCTGGTACGTAGGCTTCATCAAACATGAAAACAAAACCTACATCTTCGCCACAAATATCGAAGGCACCGGACTAGAAGCAAAAGAAATTACCTATCGTATTTTGAAAAAATATCATTTGATTGAAGCATCCGTTTAGGGTGCTTTTTATATGAACTTTTTTATGGTCATCTACATAACTAAGGTTTGAATAAATCAAAAAATCTGCCGAGTAAGAGTATAGATAATGACCGTTGAATAAAGAGTTGTCATATAAATTAGTGAATAGACAAACATAAATGATGCCCACTTCTCTGAATTCATTCGCTTGTAACCTAAAATACTTAAACAAATCCATATAAAACCTAGAAAAAAAGACATAAGCACAAGCCCTATGCTTAA
>NZ_LKCP01000017.1:0-2395 GCF_001518755.1 Bacillus sp. AM 13(2015)
CTTTAGTTTGGAGTATTGCGCCTTTCCCGCTGATCATAAAGATAATCTCTTTATAACCGCCTGTGCCAGTGACACTCGCTTCCATCACTTCCGTTTTCCAGCCTTGCATTTCAGCATAACGACTGTACATGCGGTAAAGGTTCCTGCMAAAAGAGCAGCTTCTTCTCCACCCGCTGCACCACGAACCTCCACAATAACGTTTTTGTTGTCATTCGGATCTTTCGGGATCAGCAAAATTTTCAGCTCGTCTTCTAAACGTTCCGTTTCCTCAGTGAGCTCTGAAATTTCTTCTTTGACCATGTCGCGCATCTCGGCATCCAGCTTCTCTTCGAGCATTGCTTTCGCATCATTCAGCTGGTCGTATGCCGCACGATATTGTCTATATACCTCAACAGTTTCTTGAATATCGGATTGCTCCTTTGAATATTCACGAAGCTTCGTAGGGTCGTTCACTACTTCAGGGTCACTTAAATATTCATTTAGCTTTTCATAGCGTTCTTCAATTGATTTTAAACGGTCTAACATGGTCTTCACCTCTGTTTTGTGCGTAACAGTCTAATTATAGTATAGCGGGGTATGACAGTCAAAAAAATTTCCAAAACAATTGATTTTCTGCAATTTTTCGCTAGAAAACACGATCTTTGGCGATTGGTTACTTGTTTTGTCTAACGTGAAGGAACAGGTCCTCCTTAAAGAGAATGGTACTTGTAATTGAAAAAAGGGAGGGCATTTGGTTTGAATACAAATGAGGTTGCAAAGGAAATTGGTGTTTCTTCAAAGACGATTCAGCGTTGGGTCAAACAGCTCAACATCCCTGTCGCCCGGAATGAACTTGGACATTATGAATTTCATGAAGATATTGTAAAGCTGCTCAAAGAGGTCAAACACCAGATGAGTGAAGGTGTGATCCTCCAAGACATTCAACTGCCAATCCATAAGGAAACCGTTCGTCAATCAGCACCTGCTGTCGAAGCTGATGTCTCTATACAGCGGATTGAAGCATTAGAAAAACAAGTGAAAGCGCTCATCCAGCAGCAATTACACGTCACTGATGTCGAAGACCGCCTGCAAGAACTTGAACGGAAATTGGCTAAAAAGGCAGATGAAGGTGTATCGTATCAGCTGCTTCAGCACCGCAGAGAAATTGAAGATTTATCCACAAAATTTGACCGCCTCGCCGCAACCTTGAAACAACCGTCACAAGCAGAAGAAAAAAAGGAAATCGCACCCCCTGACCTCAAAAAAAAGCGTGTACTATTCCCTCTGTTTCATTCATTTCGCTAAGAAAGGCTGCCTATTGAGGCAGCCTTCAGATTTTTGACAAAGGGCTAAAATAATCTTGATTTTAGCCCTTTGTCTTCTTTCAGCGTGATAGAAAACCTTTGCAGTCTAGGAAGGACGAGCATCGGAGCGGAGCGAATTTGACATTCGTGAGCACCGGAGCGCAGGACTGACAACGAATGCGAGGGTTTGTCTACACGCTGAAGGCTGCCTCGAGGCAGCCTTTTTACTATATTATACGGTAAGAGCAATAATGATCGGTAATGTGATAAGTGACATGATGGCACTGATGACAAATGCGGATGCAGTTTCCGCCTCTTGTTTTTCAAATCGTGTTGCGATCATTGCTGCAACAGCTGAACCTGGGAAGGCTACAAGTAATACAGCTTTTGTAATTTCATCGGCCGAAAGACCCATAAGAACCGCAATAAAATACATAAGTATTGGTTGTACAGCTACTTTTAGCAATGCAATACTGAAGGCTGGCAAGCTTAATTTAATTTTGCGGATACCAACAGTGACACCGACTGCGAATAGCGCAACCCCTGATGTAACGCTGCCAATTTCCTCTAACATTTCGTGTCCAATTGCAGGAAGTTTAAATCCTAAAAGAACAAGAATGATACTGGCTAATGGTGCAAGTGCAAGCGGCTCTGATAAACCGTGCAAAATTGCTTTTGTCGTCATTTTTAGGAAGCTTTCGCCGTCTTTGGTTTTCCCTTTTGTTTTTTCACCGACAGTTGATACAATAATTGCAATTGGATCAAGCATTGCATTTACAACTATTCCGGTAATCGCAATCGGAATTGCAACTTCTTGAGCCCCAAATAAACTGCCCAAGACCGGAATCCCCATAAATGCAAAGGTCGGTTGTGCTGAGTTTAATGAGAAAACAGATGAGTCTGTTAAATCATATTTAAAAGCAAATTTCGTAACTAAAAGGATAATGATATAAAAACCAACGATTCCGAAAATCAATGCAACGAAAAATGGAATTTGACTATAGAATTTATCTTTTGGTGTTGACAGAATACTGGCGATAAAGTGCGCTGGTAAAGCATACTTTGTTACAAGTGTACTTACACCTTTTGCAGATTTAGCGTCATAGCTGCCG
>NZ_LKCP01000018.1:0-10760 GCF_001518755.1 Bacillus sp. AM 13(2015)
CCGGAGCGACCGGAGCCACTGGCGCCACGGGTTTAACAGGTGCAACTGGGGTAACCGGAGCAACAGGAGCAACGGGAGTAACCGGAGCCACTGGTGCCACAGGTTTAACAGGTGCAACAGGAGTAACCGGAGCCACCGGCGTCACAGGTACCGGAGCGACCGGAGCAACAGGTCCAACAGGTGTGACAGGATCGAGTGCGATCATTCCATTTGCTTCAGGTACACCTGCTGTCCTGACAACAATTGCAGGCGGACTTGTTGGAACATCCAGTTTGATCGGATTTGGTAACTCAGCGACAGGTGTCAGTATTGTAGGCGGAGTTATTGATTTAACAGGCGCTGCGGGTACATTAATCAACATGGCGTTCTCAGTTCCGAGAGCTGGAACAATCACGTCATTTGCCGGCTATTTCAGCACAACAGCAGCTCTTTCTTTAGTTGGCACGAGTGTTACCGTAACGGCTAGTCTGTTCGCTTCACCGACACCAAATAACAGCTTTACACAAGTAGCGAGTGTCACATTAGCCCCAGCTTTAACTGGAGTTTTAACACTGGGTGCTATTTCAAACGGTATTGCGACTGGTCTAAATGTACCAGTCACACCTGAAACACGATTGCTTGTTGTATTCTCTGCATCAGCTACAGGTCTATCCTTAGTGAATACCGTAGCAGGCTATGCGAGTGCTGGTTTATCGATCACGTAATAGGTATACAGGGATGACTCGATTCTGAGTCGTCCTTTTTTGTTTGAAAGAATTTTCTCTTAACTTAGTAAGAAAAAATGATATCATTTTCTTAGAGTCTATTCGGGTGAATCTACTGAATTAGGGGTTGTGGCGGTGAGGATGGGCAAAAGGAAAGTTACTTTACAAACGAAAATTTTGGGGTTAATTATCGGGCTTTTGCTTGTTGTCATTGCGTTATTAACCATTTGCTTTGGTTTTCTGCAGACATCGGAAAGGCAGGGACAAGCTGAACAGCTGGCGGTGCAGACCGCTAGAACGATATCCTATATGCCGCCCATTAAAGCATCGGTGGCCGTGTCAGCTTCCCAAAATGAAGAACAGGCAGTGCTTGAGCAAATGAAGGAGCAAGTAAGAGCACATGCCATCTTTATTACCAATCGAAAAGGAAAGGTTCTTGTTCATACTAATCATGAGGACGTAGGAAAAACCATCAGTGTATCGGAAGGAAGAAGTACCCTCTTATTTGGAGGAACTTCTATATCAACTGATGATTCTAATGGTGAAACCGTTGTCAGAGGCAGTGCGCCCATTATGAAAGAAACAGAAGGGCATGAAGAAATTATTGGGACAGTTACCGTCGAATTTTTAAAAAAGGAAATTGATCAAGCGACAGCTCATCAGCTATTGAAGCTTAGCTATATTGCTCTTTTAGTGCTCTTACCTGGCATATTCGGTGCGATTTTTTTAACGAAGAGTATTCGCAAAGATACATTAGGGCTTGAGCCGCATGAAATTGCTTCGCTGTATCGAGAAAGAGAAGCGATGCTGCTCGCTATAAAAGAAGGGATCATTGCGTTTGACCAGAAAGGCGCGATTACGATGATGAATACATCAGCTGAACATATGCTGCGCGTCTCAGCAGAACTGCCCCTGCATATTGATCAAGTCTTGCCAAATGCCAAACTTCTTCTCTATTTAAAGGCAGAGACGATTGAACCTAACATCGAAACCGTCGTCAATGATAAAACCTATGTTTTAAATGTGAAAAAGGTAATGCAGGACAATCGAGTATTCGGAGGGATTGTGAGCTTTAGGGAGAAAACCGAACTGACGAAGCTGCTGGATACATTAACAGAGGTCAGCCAATATTCAGAAGACCTGAGAGCACAAACGCACGAATTCTCAAATAAGCTGTATGCCATCTTAGGCCTGCTTGAGCTGAATCAAGTCGATGAAGCCATCGACTTAATTAAAGAAGAATATCATCTGCAAAACCGACAGCACGATTTACTCATGAAGCAGATTCGATCTCCTAAAATACAAGCCATCTTACTTGGCAAGCTAGGGAAAGCATCTGAGAAAAAAGTCCATTTCCACATTGATGAAAATAGCTCACTAGAGCCGCTCCCAGCTCATTTAAGTCTATCTCACTTTATCACCATCATTGGCAATCTCGTAGATAATGCTTTTGAAGCTGTATTAAATAAGGAGAAGCGCGAGGTAGACCTATTCATCACAGATATTGGGTTTGATATTATCATAGAAGTGTCAGATTCAGGTGATGGAGTGAATGAAGAGGAACTGTCACAGATTTTCACAAGAGGCCATTCGTCAAAGGGAGAAGGACGAGGCTACGGGCTTGCGAATGTGAAAGAAGTATTGGACGAGCTTGGGGGCTGGATTGAAGTTGCGAACCAAAAAGAAGGCGGTGCCATCTTTACTGTATACATACCGAAAGGCACAAAGGGGGAATAGATGGTGATTAAGGTACTCATTGCGGAGGATGATTTTCGAATCGCTGCCATTCATGAATCTTATATACAAAAGATAGAAGGATTTAGGGTCGCCGGAAAGGCAAAGAGTGCAAAGGATATGTGGGAGGCGCTCCAAAGGGAAAAAGTTGATCTCATCTTGCTTGATGTCTATATGCCTGATGAGCTCGGTACAAACCTGCTACCGCTTTTAAGAGAACGCTGTCCTGAAGTAGATGTGATCATTATCACAGCTGCAACGGAAACGACGCTTTTAAGAGATGCACTTCATTACGGAGTGGTTCATTATTTAATCAAACCGGTAACTGCACAAAAGTTTGCACAAGTTTTAACCGAATATAAAGAAAAGAAAGACATCATCAATTCAAAGGATGAAGTCAATCAAACGATGATCGATCTGTTTTTTGGGCAAATGCAGGAAGAGCCAAAACAAAGGGATGACAGAGATCTTCCCACGGGCGTCAATTCACTGACCTTGGATAAAGTGAAAACATTGATGGCATCTGAAAATAGCGGAATTACAGCAGAAGAACTCGGGGAAAAGATGGGCGCATCACGTACAACTGCGAGAAGGTACGTAGAGTATCTCGTGACAACAGGGGAATGCCGGGCAGAGCTTGCATACGGAATCATTGGTAGACCTGAACGGAAATATTATCCTGCCAAACAAGCGGAGTCATAAAAGATGAAAAAAGCAATATTTTTTGTTATCGTGCTCTGCCTTTGTATCACGCTCACCTTTAATGAAAAAGAGGCCGGAGATTCTTTCCTTCAGCAAAGCTCCTTATATATTGTAGTGTCAGGTGTACCAGAGGGAGGATTTGACCAAACGGCTCAGGTGATGAAATCAGTGCTTGAACAAGAGAAGCTGGTGAAACGGCCTGTGAACATTCTTTATCAAAGAGGCGGAACGGTGGATAAAGGATGGACCTACATGATGGAGCGAGAAGCCAACTATATCAGTTTAAATTCAAGCTTATTGTTAAGCCGTAACTTGCTTGGCAGCAGTAACGTGACGATGAATGATGTGACACCGCTGGCAATCCTTGCAGAAGAGTGGCAGGTCGTCGCAGTCCCAGTGGATTCTCCTTTTGCAAATGGGAAGGAGCTGTTACACGCACTCAAGAAAAAACCAGATTCCTTAAAAATTGGGTTTGCCCCTGACTTTGGAAATGATGATCAAATCTCATTCGCCCGGGCAGCAGAAATGGCAGAGATTGATCCATATCGCATTCAATTTCTGAAATTTGACAGTGCAGATGATTTATTTCAGGCGCTCATCGACCATGAGGTAGATGCAGCAACGACTACTATTACAGAGGTTCGTCATGATTATGAAAAAAAGAGGCTGAAGCTCGTAGCCACGACAACCAGCGAGCGCTTAGATGGATTTGAAGATGTGCCGACATGGAAAGAGCAGGGCATTCCGCTCATCTTTTCCCATTGGCGCGGTGTGATGGGCCCTAAACAAATGAGTCAGCATGACATTCGTGAATGGGATCAGCTTCTTCAAAAAATGACGAAAACGAGGTTATGGAAAAAACGATTAAAGCAAAAGGGCTGGACAAGTCGTTATATGAACAGCAAAGAGGCAAAGATCTTTATGGAAGATCAATTAAGGCAATACGAGCAATTGATACAAGGAGAACAAGCGGTCGAGTGAGACCGCTTCCAGCATGTAGACAAACCCTTGCATTCGCCCGCATTCCTGTGTGCCGGTGCTCACGAATCTCACATTCGCTCCAGTACTCGTCTTTCCTAGACTTCTATCAAGAAGACAAAGGGCTAAAATAAACCCTTTGTTTTTTTCATGGAATGAAAAAGGCCAATGTTTGAACAAAATGAACAAAAAGCATTTATCGACCGAAAAAGAATTAAAATTCATAATATTTACTTCAATTCTCACCTCAGATATGATGACAAAAAGGGTTGGAAATGGGATACCAACACATTAATGAAAGCGTATACAACATAAGGGGTGAACAATATGTTAGCAATCTTAGGATTTCTTATGATGATAGTATTTATGGTTTTGATTATGACGAAACGTATGTCTGTTTTAACGGCATTGGTGTTAACACCGATTGCATTTGCTCTTATCGCAGGTTTTCATTTTACTGAAATTTCAGACATGATTGTCAAAGGTGTGCAGCAAGTAGCACCGACAGCGGTCATGATCATGTTTGCGATTTTGTACTTTGGCATTATGATTGATGCGGGTTTATTTGACCCAATGGTGGCGAAAATTTTAAAAATCGTTAAAGGCGATCCATTAAAAATCGTAGTCGGAACAGCTGTCCTGACGATGCTTGTTGCACTTGATGGTGACGGAACAACGACATATATGATTACAACAACAGCGATGCTTCCACTATTTACACTGCTTGGCATCCGACCAATTATTTTAGCCGGAATTGCCGGAGTTGGCATGGGAATTATGAATACAATTCCGTGGGGAGGAGCCACACCTAGAGCGGCGAGTGCACTTGGGGTCGATCCTTCACTTTTATTTGGCCCGATGATTCCAGTCATTGGTGCAGGGGTTCTCAGTATGATTATTGTTGCTTATTTTCTTGGAAAAGCCGAAAGAAAACGTCTTGGTGTCATTGAACTTGACCAGCCGATTCATGCAAATGAAATGGCAGCGGCACTGCAAGATGACATCAAACGACCGAAGCTTTGGTGGTTTAATCTGGCGCTGACTTTGTTATTGGTGCTGCTGCTTGTATCAGGTAAAGTCAGTTTAACTGTTCTATTTGTTCTTGCTTTCTGTGTGGCAATTATTGTGAACTATCCGAACTTGGACCAGCAGCGTGAGCGAATTGCGGCTCACTCCACAAACGTTTTAGCCATTGCCTCGATGATTTTTGCGGCAGGTGTTTTTACAGGTATTCTAACTGGAACGAAAATGGTTGATGAAATGGCGATTTCGATTGTATCTGCAATTCCAGAGCAGCTTGGCGGCTTTATTCCAGTCATTGTCGCATTAACAAGCGGGATCTTTACTTTCTTTATGCCGAATGATGCATACTTTTATGGCGTACTGCCGATCCTATCAGAAACAGCGGCAGCTTACGGTGTCGATAAAATTGAGATTGCCAGAGCCTCTATTATTGGTCAGCCGATTCATATGTTAAGTCCACTTGTTCCATCGACTCATTTACTTGTTGGACTTGTTGGCGTATCACTGGATCAGCATCAGAAATTTGGGATGAAATGGGCTGTGCTGGCAGTCGTCGCTATGACTGTCATGGCAGTTCTCATTGGGGCTATTTCCATCTGGTAAATAAAAAGTGTCTGCTGTGAGCAGGCACTTTTTTTAGGTCATATTGCTGGGCAGGCTCCATTCATTTGCCCTAGACAAAGATATGCCTGTTCCTCCAAAAGATTTATTTTTGAAAAATACTGACACTTTTGCTGTTTTTTTCTTTATAATGCAAATCAACGAAGGGAGAGGATAGCATGTCCAAACGAAAAGGCACGATTCTTTTTGCTGCTGTATGCCTCATGGCAGGCAGTTTGTCGATGGTGAGCCCAGCTTCAGCTCATGCAGAAACCCCTTATTACGGAAAGAATTATGAACAGCCGGCTTCAGTGAAAAAGCTATACCCTGAGCCTGACGAGACGTTTGATACCCCTGCCTTTCAGAAAAAAGAAGAAACATTTACGACACAAGAAGAGCTTCAAACTTTCTTACGAGACATTGTCCGCAAAAGTCCTTACGCCACGCAGAAACAGATTGGAACATCCATTGAAGGCAGGTCCATTCCGGCCCTGTACTTTACAAAGGATCGCTCGATTACTCCACTTTCAAAAAAGCCAACAATCTGGCTCCAAGCACAAATACACGGAAATGAACCAGCCTCTGGTGAATCTGCTCTCGTCATTGCAAAACGATTAGCAGGTGAAGAAGGAGAGCGTATACTCAATCATGTCAATATCATCATTGTCCCAAGAATCAATCCTGATGGTTCTTATGCGTTTGACCGCAGACTGGCAAACGGATTAGATGGAAACCGTGATCATATGACATTAGAATCTCCAGAATTGACAGCACTGCATCAAGAATTTAATCGGTATGCGCCAGAAGTGGTCATTGATGCCCATGAATACGATGTGGGTCAAAAGCAGTTTGAAGATATCGGTTCATCAGGCGCTCTCAAATATCATGATTTGCTTATTCTATCAGGGAAGAATCTAAACATTCCTGAAAGCATCCGGCTGACATCAAATGAGTTATATGTTAATGGAGTTCGTGAAACGCTGACGAATAAAGGGTTTTCTAACGATTCGTATTATACAAACACAAGAGGAAAGGATGGCAAGATCGACATTTATGAAGGTGGAACGGATGCGCGAATTGGCCGAAATGCCCTTGCACTTTCGCCAGCCCTGTCATTTCTTGTAGAAAGCAGAGGGATTGGGATTGGGAGAGAGGATTTTTCCCGCCGCGTCGCTGCGCAAGTAGCCACCCATGAAAAAATCATTGAGACCACGGTGAAACATGCCAAGCAGGTGAAGCAGCAAATGGTGACGGAGCGGCTGAAGCTTGTGAAAAAAGGGCTTCATCCAAAAGATGACGATCAAGTCGTCATTCAAGATGCTTTCAAATCACCTGTTGATGACAAGCTGGAAATGGTTGATATTGAGAAAGGACAGACCACCAATGTTCCTGTACGTTTTCATAGTGCGAGCGATGCTGTTCCTGTCTTAACGAGAGAACGGCCGACAGCTTACCTCATTCTTCCGGGGCATGAAGGAGTAGAAAGGAAACTCAGAACATTAGGGTTAAAAAGTGTCACATTGCCGGTTGGCATGAAGGTGCCGGTACAAGCCTACAAGGTGACAAAACGAGAGGAAAAGAGCAAAACAGATATTCAGCTTGAAACAAAACTCGTTGACAAGAAACGTCAGCTGCCAAAAGGAACAAAGGTATATGTCACGGCACAGCCGCAAACCAATTTGCTGTCACTTGCCCTTGAACCAGAATCAAAGGACAGCTATATGTCATCAGGGTTTATCGCTTCAAAAACAGGTGATGAACTGCCAGTCTATCGTTTCGTGCTTCCTCAAAAGACGTTAGGCATTCAATAAAAAGGGGCTAAGATTTTATCAAATGTAAAAGCGGCACTGGGCGTGCCGCTTTTTTATTTTCGTCCAGCTCTTATTTCATCTGTCATGCCTTCATATGGTGCTTCTGCGATAATGGTTTCGTCATTCACACCTGCATGATGGATATACGTAATGTCCGCAAATTCTGGGACAACATATTTCGGATAGGTTTCGTATTTTTCACGAGATTCTTTCATGAGATCGATGTAGTCATTTTGATAGCAGACCGTGATGTCTGGACGTTCATGCACCCATTTTGGGAAGAAGATGACGCCATGCATGCGTTTTTCTTCAGGCATAAAGTTCAAAGAGACGTCTGTCCCAGTTGGTTCTGTCCAAGAGACCTTGTATACGCCTTTTGTCAGCTTCACAATATTTACTTCCTGATCACGGACCCAGCGTCCTCCAACCATTCCGCTATGAATGCGGTAATCAATGGTGTGATCGTTTTTAATGTAAATCTCATATTCCCAGCCATTTTCATACGTATAAATCATATGAAGTCCAACGAATTGATCCATGTTTATTCCTTCTTTCATTAGAATGATGTTTTTTCAAACATGTTGTGATTTACATGTTTATTTTAAAGTCTATGGTATACTATTGTCAAAGAATAAGCGTTGGAGGCACATCATGAGAGTACTAAAATATGCCATTCTTGGCTTGCTGGATCAGCATGAGCTGACAGGATACGATATTACGAAACATTTTAAGGACTCCCTTGGACAGTTTTGGAGTGCAAAGCACAGTCAGATTTACCCTGAGCTGAAGCGTCTTACAGAGGAAGGGTTTATTGAATTTGATATTCACATACAAGGAAAAAAGCTGGAGAAGAAGGTCTATCAAATTACAGCGGCAGGAAAAGAAGAATTGCGTCAGTGGTTAAGAACAAAAGATCCGATTCCAGAAACAACAAAGGATGAATTCATGCTCAAAACATTTTTCATCTCCTCCATGGACAAAAAAGAAGCGGCTGACCTCTTTGCATATCAACTTTTAGAGCGCACCAAGAAAGTAGATGTGCTGGAACAAAAGCTGCACGCTTTGACAGAGGAAGACCCTTCTGCTGAATCACTGCACTCAGCGCAATTTGGTCATTACTTAGTGCTGACAAGAGCAATCGAAAGAGAAAAAGGCTATGTCCGCTGGCTCCAAAAGACCCTTATACGTATTGATTCATCTATGGTCTAAGGACAATGGTCGGATGATTTGATAAAAAATGGTTTGAAACGAGTGAATTTATCAATAGAAACCGCTACAATGGATATATTCGTATTAAAGTGAGGCGAGTATGTTTGAGTAATCAAGAAGCGTTGTGGAATGAAGCAGAAGCTTTTATTTCTGTATGCTATGAAGAATTAAACAAATCAAATGAAGAGAAAGCAGCACGTCTGCATGAAATAAAAAAAGAAATTGAGTCTGAAGGTAGTTATACGCATACACTAGAGGAATTAGCTCACGGGGCGAAAATGGCATGGCGCAACAGTAACCGCTGCATTGGCCGTTTGTTTTGGTCGACCCTGCAAGTGCATGACTGCCGGCATGTAAAGACTGAGGATGAGGTGAAAGAGGCGCTCTTTCATCATATTGAGTATGCGACAAATGGCGGGAAAATCAAACCGTCTATTACGATCTTTCCCCCAGAGAGTCACAAGCAGAAGGAAGTCGTCATTTATAATCATCAGCTCGTTCGTTATGCAGGCTATGAGACGGAATATGGCATCATCGGCGACGAGGCATCTCTTGAATTAACAAAATTATGTGAAGCCCATGGCTGGAAAGGAGAGGGCACACATTTTGATATTCTACCTCTCATGTTTCAGCTAAAAGGTCATCCGCCTGTTCTGTATGAGCTTCCGAAAGAAATCGTCCAAGAGGTAGAGATCACCCATCCTGAATATGATGGATTCCGTGATTTGGGACTAAAATGGTATGCGGTTCCGATTATTGCTGATATGAAATTAGAGATTGGCGGTATTCATTACAACGCTGCACCGTTCAACGGCTGGTATATGGGCACAGAAATTGGCGCACGCAACCTAGCGGATGAAAACCGCTATAATATGCTAAAAAAAGTTGCTTCTCTTTTAGGACTGGACACGACCAAGAATTCGTCCCTTTGGAAGGATAAAGCCATTGTCGAATTGAATGTGGCGGTTCTCCATTCTTATCGCGAAGCAGGGGTGACGATTGTTGATCACCATACAGCAGCACATCAATTCAAGCAGTTTGAAAAGCAGGAAGAGAAGGCTGACCGCAAGCTGACTGGGGACTGGACATGGCTGATTCCCCCTGTATCACCAGCAGCTACCCATATATTCCACAAGCATTACGACAATACCATTGTGAAACCAAACTATTTTTATCAGGACAAGCCCTATCACGGGACAGAAAAAGCCTAGCGAGAGCTAGGTTTTCAGCGTGTAGACAAACCCTCGCATTCGGTGTCAGGTCTGCGCTCCGGTGCTCACGAATGTCAAATTCGCTCCGCTCCGGTACTCGCCCTTCCTAGACTGCAAAGGTTTTCTATCATGCTGAAAGGAAGACAAAGGGCTAAAATAAAGATCATTTTAGCCCTTTGTCAACAATCTGAAAGCCTAGCGCGAGCTAGGCTTTTTTTATGACCGTATTCGAAAATCCTTATAATGAGCCAGCTTGGCGAGTGGCTCCATGTGCATGTCGGTGACTTTTGAAAAAGGACTTCCTTTCCGAACAGTTTCTAAGAACTCAATCACTTTCTGCTGCTCACCTTCTACCTTTAACTCGACATGCCCTTCATCTGTGTTGCGTACCCAGCCTTTCATTCCACGATTGACGGCTTCTCCCTGAACAAAATAACGAAAGCCGACTCCTTGCACACGTCCTTTTACAATGGCGTGATAATGAACCATGGTCATCTCTCCTTTTTTCACATCGTACCATAGCCTGCATCTGATCTTCACGCCTCGACTTTGATTTGTTTGTCAAACGATGTAAAATAAAAGCCAGTAGACAACCAAAGGGAGATGGCCATCGTGGGACAGAAGAGATATGCCATAGAAGGAATCCAAGTGGGACAACCTATCATCACCTATGCGAACGGAAAAGAAATCAAAACAGCCATCAACAAAAAGCGCATTCATGAGCCTGTGTATTTAAGTCAGATCAATTTTGAGGGAGATGGCCAAGGTGATTTGATTCATCATGGGGG
>NZ_LKCP01000019.1:0-4092 GCF_001518755.1 Bacillus sp. AM 13(2015)
ATTTTATCCGAACCATGAAGCGATCGATTTCTACCATCGTTATAAGGAAGATATCGCAATGTTTGCCGAAATGGGTTTAAAATGTTTACGTACATCGATTGGCTGGAGCCGGATTTTCCCTAAGGGAGATGAAGCAGAACCGAATGAAGCAGGGTTACAATTCTATGATGATGTATTTGATGAACTGCTCAAGCATGGCATCGAGCCTGTGATTACGCTGTCTCATTTTGAGATGCCGCTCCATTTAGCAAGAGAGTACGGCGGGTTCCGCAGCCGAAAAGTCGCTGAGTATTTCGCGAAATTCGCAGAAGTATGCTTCAATCGATACAAAGACAAGGTCACATACTGGATGACATTTAATGAAATCAATAACAAAATGGATGTCAACAACCCGCTGTTCCTTTGGACAAATTCAGGGGTTTCAGTCAAAGAAGGCGAAAATGCCAAAGAAGTCATGTATCAAGCAGGACATCATGAATTACTTGCAAGTGCATGGGCAGTAGCCAAAGGAAAAGAAATTAATCCTGCTTTCCAAATTGGAGCGATGGTGTCTCACGTGCCAATCTATCCATATTCCTCAAACCCTGAGGATGTCATGCTGGCAGAGGAATATATGAGACAGCGCTATTTCTTCCCAGATGTACAGGTGCGCGGCTACTATCCGAGCTATGCATTAAAAGAATTCGAACGCGAAGGCTATCACATTCCATTTGAAAAAGGAGATGAAGAAAGCTTAAGAAAAGGGAAAGTGGATTATCTAGGCTTTAGCTACTACATGTCGACAACGGTTAAAAGTGATACGGTGTCTGATCACAACGGAGACATTGTCAACGGAGCCCTGCCGCATGGTGTAGATAACCCTTATATCAAATCAAGTGACTGGGGCTGGTCCATTGACCCGACAGGCTTAAGATATACATTGAATCGTTTTTACGATCGCTATCAAATCCCGTTATTCATCGTAGAGAATGGATTTGGTGCGATAGATCAAGTGGAAGAAGACGGTTCTATTCACGATCCAGAAAGAATTCAATATCTCGCTTCTCATATCGAAGCACTGAAAAAAGCCATTGAATACGACGGTGTCGACCTTATTGGCTACACACCTTGGGGCATCATTGATATCGTGTCATTCACAACAGGCGAAATGAAAAAACGCTACGGTATGATCTACGTTGACCGCGACAACGAAGGAAACGGCTCAATGAAGCGCCTTAAAAAAGATTCGTTTACTTGGTATCAAAACGTCATCGCAACGAATGGTGAAGAAGTGTAATAAAGGAAAATAGAAGCCCGGACGAGCGTGGTATATGCTTGTTCGGGTTTTTCATTGTTTATGTTTTATTAATGCCTGAATACAAAGAAAAAAGAGAGTAATAGCGACAAAATAGTTCATTGGATTGTGAAAGATCTTAATGTTCAAGGAAATTTGAAGAAGAATTCAAAAACCGAATATCACCATAACAGCAGGAATGATTTTTTTATACACATTGATTCTCCTTTCGAGAGTAGTTTGTTTTTCATTGGCATTGTCTCATATCAATGCAGAGATTGAAATGAGATAAAGATATTAATAGGCTCTACTAAACCATTTGGTATAATTGATCTATAAAAGCGATAAATGGTAGATATAGAATAGGAGTTGTTGAAATGAATCAAACTCTGCAAATGGGTGCCAATACCGTACTAAACTCTCCAAAGGGACAAGTATCCATCAGTTATGAAGTATCATCTGCAATTGATATTTCTTTAACAGCGTTTCTCTTAACAGATTCAGATCTAGTTCAAGGAGATCATGGCATTATTTTTTACAATCAGCCGGAGAGTGCCACGGGTGTCGCGACACTTTTACCAGCAGAGATATCAGGTCAGTTGAAAAGACATCAATTGAATTTTGATATGAGCAAAGTGCCTACTGGAATCACAAAGGTGGCGATTACACTAACAGAGGATCAAGGAATTGGTTTTTCTCAAGTGAAGAATCTGCAAGCAGAAATTCAAACAGGCGATGAGGTACTATACCTTACACCAGTAAGCTTTACAAATGAAAAGGGTATTGTCGTAGTAGAGCTATATATCAGAAATGGTGAAACGAAAGCACGATCCATCTGGCGTGGCTTCGATTCTGGATTAGAAGGGTTATGTCAGCTTTTTGGGGTAGAGGTTGAACCTGATGAACAGGGTGTTTCTATACCTCCTCAAATGACTTCTGAAAAATTAATTGATGAGCCTGCTCCTCCAATGAAGCCAGCTGCTAAAGAGAAAGTCGCTGCACCAATTAGCTTAGAGAAAGTTCAAGGTAAAATTAGTCTAGACAAAGGTCATAAACCGATCATCATTGAAAAAACGCCTGAGATTACAGCTACAGTATCCTGGGAGTCTGGAACCGATTATGATATTTATGCATTGGTCTATACGAAGTCAGGAAAACAAATAGATGTGGCCATGTTTGGCGCAAAAGGTGTTCTTGCTCTTAAAAGTTACGGAAACGGAGCTGTAGAGCATATGGGAGATGTCGGTAGAGACCGTGAATCGATGAAAACAGAAGTCATTAAATTACGGTTAAATGACGATATCCTTGCTATCGTTCCGGTTGTTTATTCTGCACAATCAAACGGAACAGGTTCCTTTTATAGATATAGGGTATCTATGAGTATCGATAATCACCAAGGAACGTCTGTGACAATTCATGCCAAACATGCGAATGATAATGATCGAATTTATTCTTGTGTGCCGGGTATGCTTCAAAATACAAATGATGGTGTGATCATCCGTCCGCTAGAGCTTTACAGCAAACCAAATTCCGAGCGCAGACCTAAATTAAAAATGAAGTCTTCTAATGAAATTGATGTTTTGATGGATAAAGGACCAATCAATGATTATAAATAATACGAATGTATGGCTAGACAGAGCAAAGTGCATTGTCTAGCTTATTTTATTGACCTTTAAATTGAGAGCCTATCCCATTTTTTGTGTCATTTAGCCTATTTTTCCGTTTTGAGGAGCACGGTAAAATAGACTTTATGATCAATAATGGAGGGAGTGACTTCTTCTGGGTAAGATACTTGATGCAAAAGCACTAACCAGTGCCATGGACACAAGGGCAAAACACTATCAGGAACTCCGCGAACAAATGGTAGATTTAAAAAAGGCATTACAAGGTGTTGCCAACCTCGGTGATGATTTTACTGGGAAAGGTGCCGATAACATTAAAAGCTTTTATAAAGAACTAGCGGGTAATGTTGACATGTTTATCAATTTCATTGATAAGCAAAAAGCCTTTCATGACGGTGTTTCTGGGACACTTGATGATACGAGCTTTGGCGGCGATACCTTTGTAGAGGAACACTTTTTAGACAACGCAGTACATATGGGCATCAAGAATGCCAAAAGCATTGTAAAGGATCAAAAAAAGGCACTCAAAACGATTTTTCAAGACATTGATGATCTCATTTCTCTAGAAGTATTTGATAGTCAAACCTTTGATGAAAAAATAGAAGATGCGGAAGATGAACGAAAAAAGACAGTCAAAGATTTAAGAGAGCTTGATCAAAATTTAAAAGATGAATATGCTTTGTCAGAGACAGAGCAGCAAGCTACAATGGCATTGTACGCTGAAATGATGAATGCGACAAATGATGGAAAAGCGATTTCGCCTATGAATTTTGACAAGAAAGCGTATCAAAATAGCGAAATCTACAAGGCAAAAAGCGATATTGAAAAGCAAACTTCTGAATATCTGAAAATCAAAAAAGAACAAGAAGAAGCCCGAGAGATCGCAAAAGAACAAGAAGCCCTCGCCAACCGTCCTTGGTATGAAAAAGCGCTCGATTACGGTGGAAATATCGTCAATGAACTGACAGGTGTGAATGATGCAAAACGTGCCGCAACAGGTGTTGATCCGATCACAGGCGAGGAACTCACCGCAGGTCAGCGAGTCGCGGCAGGAGGCATGGCAGCAGCCGGTTACATCCCAATCGTTGGCTGGGCAGGACGCATTTTCAAAGGCGGAAAGGCTGTCTATAAAACCACCCAAGCCACATCAGCCGCAGTCAGAGCAGTCGACATCTACAAGACATCACAAAAATCCTT
>NZ_LKCP01000020.1:0-2223 GCF_001518755.1 Bacillus sp. AM 13(2015)
GGCGGTTTTTTGTGGCTAAAATGGAACAATCCTCTTTTCGAAAGATTTGATCGAAAAGGAGAGAGAATATTGAATCAAAGTAAAGTAAAGCGTTTAGTCGTTACCAGTATGCTCAGCAGTATTTTCGTTTGTATTAATTTTTATTGGATTTCCCTTTCCCGGGTCTTCCAGCGTATTTGAAAATTGATTTCAGTGATATCCCGGCGATTATCGCAATTTTAATTTTATGGACCGGGTGCAGGAATTGCTGTTGAGGCATTAAAAAATGTACTGCATTACCTCATTCAAGGCAGTATGTCCGGCGTTCCAGTTGGGCAAGTCGCGAACTTCATTGCAGGCACATTATTTATCTTGCCAGTCGCCTTTATGTTCAAAAAAATCAAATCAGCAAAAGGGATGGCATGGTCTATGATCGCGGGTACATTGCTTATGACTGTGATGATGAGCATTTTAAATTACTTCTTATTCCTGCCAGCTTACACATGGTTCTTAAACGCGCCAGAACTATCAGATCATGCGCTCAAGACGACTATTACAGCAGGGATCTTACCATTTAACTTTATTAAAGGCATCATCATTACCATCGTGTTCAGCCTCATTTTTGTGAAAATGCGTCCATGGTTTGAAAATAAACGTCGACTTCAAAATAGTTAATATAAAAAAAGCCCCTGCATAAGGGGCTTTAGATTATTGACAAAGGGCTAAAATGGTTTTTATTTTAGCCCTTTGTCTTCTATTCAGCGTGATAGAAAACCTTTGCAGTCTAGGAAGGGTGAGCACCGGAACGGAGCGA
This sequence comes from Bacillus sp. AM 13(2015), assembly GCF_001518755.1. Taxonomy (NCBI): domain Bacteria; kingdom Bacillati; phylum Bacillota; class Bacilli; order Caryophanales; family Bacillaceae; genus Bacillus; species Bacillus sp. AM 13(2015). The sequence goes on from NZ_LKCP01000020.1 coordinate 794, forward strand.
ATTTGACATTCGTGAGTACCGGCGCGCAGACCTGACAACGAATGCGAGGGTTTGTCTACATGCTGAAAGCCCCTGCATAAGGGGCTTTTATACTATTCATGCTTAAGTGGGTCACCCTCGAAAGATTCGTCCGCAACTTTGATTGAATCCGTTGGACATCCTTCAAATGCGTCAAGCATATCTTCTTCAAGTACTTCTGGAACTTCTACAGTTCCTTGGTTGTCATCAAGCGTAACAAATGCAATGCCTTCATCATCATAATCATAAATGTCTGGAGCAGCTGCACCGCATGCGCCGCAAGCAATACATGTGTCTTTGTCTACAATTGTATATTTTGCCATGTTAAAAAAATACCTCCCAGATTGTTCGATGGAACAAATGGTCTAACCTTTTTAGTTTCACCGATAAAAAACAATTTCCTCAAACCTTATTGTAATGATTTTAATTTCACATTTCAACTGTAAAGTGATTGAGAATACTTATCACATAAGGGTTTGTTCATAACTTTCCCCCACAAATTGAGTTTAAACATTTCTTCTTCTATGAAATCTGTTAAAATAAAGGGAGAAAATATTCGAATTTTGTCAGGAAGACAGGTGCTTTGGCGAATGACTCTTCATTATTTGGATGTCATGTTAATGGACAGCGTATATAAATTGAACGGCGAACGCTCCATAAGTGCTGTCTACCATCTTTTTAAAGGAAAAAAATCATCACAAACCATACAGGATGCCAGTTTATTTCAGCTTTCAAAGTACTTCGGCTGTTACCCGGGGTTTACGAGGGATCAGCTGAATCGCTCTACTATAAAACTTGACGAAGAGCACTACATCAAAAAAACGGGGGAGACATTCACTGTTACAGATGCAGGACAGCGTATGCTAAACCAGTATTTTTTAGAAAAACCGATGCCCGTTTATTTTCATGGTGCAAAATATCATGATAAAGCAAAGGTGCTATGGATGAGGCTCTCGTTACTTGTACAAGTGCTTTCTCACCATATGGCTGGATCGTATCAATATGTCCCAATACAAAGAGATGTATCCGTACAAAGCTGGACGAAATCCTTCTTAAAACAGCATCACGAGAAGAATAAACTTTCAGAAGAGCTGCATCATGAACTAGAAACGCTCCTTAGCCGTATAAGTGATCAAGAGGCGCTGATTTTTGTTTATTCATTGACGTCAAATGAAAGAATCGGGCGTACGTATCAGCAAATGGCAGAGTGGCTAAAAGAAGATGTGTGGTATGTGTACCTGCTTTTTTGGAATGTCCTCCATTATTTTATTCATGCTGCCCAAAAAGGTGAGACGCAGCTCATGCAAAAGCTCGTAGGTGACCTTGAATTCAAACGCGTGCTAACACTCTACTCACAAACGCTCGAACTGTGCAAAAGCTTGTATTGATAGATTGCGCATATTCGTTCATTA
>NZ_LKCP01000021.1:0-9511 GCF_001518755.1 Bacillus sp. AM 13(2015)
TCGAGTTTTTCGTAAAATGGAAAGAAGTTTTCTTCAAGAATCTTATACATCCGTTCACTTAGATGTGGAAATAACTCAAACATACTTTCATTAAAAACGGGTGCAGCTGTCTCTCCCACTTGAGACATTTCCGGTGCAGAGTATAGGTGTCCCCTGTAAAGCTTAATATCTTTGATGTTCATATCAGGTACTTGATACTTTTCTCCATTTTTCTTCATCCCGCTTTTTAAGGCTGGTATGATCAGGCTTGAGAAAAGAGGGCTTGTTGGACCAGGCATATGATCGTCCATTGAAATCCAGAAATCTTGCAGCTCTTCTGGCTGCATGAGAAAAGAAGCACCTGCTGTTTCATTTGCTGATTTTGAGAGAGCTGTGGTAATCGGCCTTGCTTGAAGTAAATAAAACGACCCATTTGCTATACCAAATTCGATATCGACTCCATGTCCGTAAAGTTCTTCTACTTGTTTTGTGATTTGTGCGATTTCTTTCAATTGATCATCGTTCAGGCAAAACTGGCCAGCCATTTCCTCCGCTACTGGCTCCTCGATGACACCCTCTTGGAAAGGAACAATTTGCAGCTCTTTCGCCCCAAGTGTTTTTTCAATCAAAAAGTTCTCTTTATTTACAATAAACGTGTCCGGTGTCACAAGACCGGAGACAATTGCTTCTCCCAAGCCGTAGCTTGCGGTCAGCATCATTTCATTTGTTTTTCCCGATATGGGATTCTCACTAAAGATGACACCGGACACGTCAGAATGGATCAATCCTTGAACGACAACGGCCATAAGCGGCATCTCTTCCTCGTTTTCATTCATCTCTTCCTTATAGTCTGTGACTCTCGCTGCAAAATAAGAAGACCAGCATTCTTTGACAGCTAGTAAAAATTCTTCATTTGATTTGATATTTAAATAGGTCTCGTACTGTCCTGCAAATGAGGCCCCTTCGAGATCTTCAGCAACAGCAGAGGAGCGGACTGCAACTGAGGGATAAGTCTTCCGCAATGATTGAAAGGACGAAAGCAGCTCTGCTTCCATTTGTGAAGGAAACGATGCTTCTTTGATTTTTTGAGAAAGATTTTGTTCTGCTGGCTGCAGATTGTGATATGAAAGAAAGCTTTCAAAGCTGTTGGTTTTAATAATAAATCCATCTGGGACTGGCAGACCGTGATTGTTTAATTTGATTAAATTTAGGCCTTTTGCCCCTGCGAGTGATGCGGATTCTTCAGCCGCATGAAATAAAACTGAATACATGGGAATGCCCCCTTATCCAAATAGCCAATGGTTTGTATGTGTCTCTATTATTTAAAATGATAGTGCGCACTATCATTTTAATCATAGGATTGATTGGATGTTATTGTCAAAGACGGAAAGACCTATCTTTATAAAGGGGACAATCTCACTAATTTTCTTCTATTTCTAAAACAAAAGTCTCCGAACATGAAGAAAAAAGGCAAAATTGAAAACTGTGAATTGTTCAATATGCCAATCTTTACTATAATCAAGGAAGTAGACCATGAAGAGGGAGGGTTTTTGTGATTACAAAAGCCATATTTGCACTAGTTTTTCCTTTCCTGCTCGTTATTTTATTTTCAAAGGTTACTTATAATCATTACGTAGGCATTGCGTTAACAGCAGCGCTTTTATTTGCTTCGTATATGAAAGGCTATACAGAAACCTACTTTATTGTGGGATTAGATATTATTTCTTTAGTAGCTGGGGCTTTGTTTATGGCTAAAAAAGAAATCGAAAAGAGAGAAAAAGCTGAAAAACATCAATGATGTTATCTCAATGCTGAAAACTGACATGTTTTAAACAAGAGCTGTGCTTACGATTTCTAGTAAGCGCAGCTTTCTTTTTCTGCTCATCGAATATCTCACTCCAAAATGTTCCATACTGAAAGGAAGGTTTTCTGGTTATTTGCCAAGGGAGAGAGGGTATGACTGTATTGGAAATAAAAATCAAGTGAGAGCCGAACTTTAGTTCGTATTTTTGTGTTCTTTTATGATAATATATTCATTAGATAGATTTTCGTAACGAAACGGAGGCTTTGATGTGAGTGACCGCTTTGAATTAGTTTCTAACTATCAGCCCCAAGGAGATCAGCCAAAGGCGATTGAAAAGCTTGTTGAGGGGATCCATCAGGGGAAACAGCATCAAACGCTGTTAGGTGCTACAGGTACGGGAAAGACCTTTACTGTCTCCAACCTGATCAAAGAAGTGAACAAACCGACGCTTGTCATTGCGCATAATAAGACACTTGCCGGTCAGTTATACAGCGAATTCAAGGAATTTTTCCCGAATAATGCTGTTGAATATTTTGTGAGTTACTATGATTATTATCAGCCAGAGGCATATGTACCTCAGACCGATACATTTATTGAGAAGGATGCCAGTATCAATGATGAGATTGATAAGCTGAGACACTCGGCCACGTCCTCGTTATTTGAGAGAAGGGATGTCATCATCATTGCCAGTGTGTCCTGTATTTATGGCTTAGGTTCGCCAGAGGAATACAGAGAGCTTGTGCTGTCATTGCGCACTGAAATGGAGATTGAACGCAATCAGCTCCTTCGTAAGCTGGTGGATATTCAGTATTCTCGTAATGATATAGATTTTCAGCGCGGAACCTTCCGAGTCAGAGGAGATGTCGTTGAGATTTTTCCTGCTTCACGAGATGAGCATTGTATCAGAGTGGAGTTTTTCGGTGATGAAATTGAACGTATTCGTGAAGTGGATGCGTTGACTGGAGAAATACTTGGTGATCGTGATCATGTGGCCATTTTCCCAGCATCTCACTTCGTCACAAGAGAAGAAAAAATGGAAAAAGCCATTATCAATATTGAACAAGAGCTAGAAGAACAGCTTGAAAAGCTTCGCGAAAATGGAAAATTGCTTGAAGCGCAGCGCCTTGAGCAGCGGACAAGATATGACCTTGAGATGATGAGAGAGATGGGCTTTTGTTCAGGAATCGAGAATTATTCAAGACATCTGACCTTGCGTCCTCCTGGTTCAACACCGTACACACTGCTTGATTATTTCCCAGATGATTTTATGATTGTTGTCGATGAATCGCATGTGACGATTCCGCAAATCCGTGCCATGTACAACGGGGACCAAGCGAGAAAGCAAGTGTTGGTTGATCACGGATTCCGCCTGCCATCAGCACTTGATAACAGACCGCTCACCTTTGATGAGTTTGAAAAGCATATCAATCATATCGTGCATGTATCAGCAACGCCTGGTCCATACGAGCTTGAGAAAACGCCTGAGGTTGTGGAACAAATTATCCGTCCAACAGGATTACTTGATCCAATTATTGAAGTGCGCCCAATTGAAGGACAAATTGATGACTTAATTGGAGAAATTCATGCACGAATTGAGAAAAATGAGCGTGTGCTCGTGACCACATTGACGAAGAAAATGTCTGAGGATCTTACTGATTACTTAAAAGAAATCGGAATCAAGGTAAATTACCTGCATTCAGAAATTAAGACCCTTGAGCGGATTGAGATTATCCGTGATTTGCGTCTCGGTAAATATGATGTGCTTGTTGGAATCAACCTTCTTCGTGAAGGACTGGATATTCCAGAGGTGTCGCTCGTGGCCATTTTAGATGCGGATAAAGAAGGCTTTTTGCGCTCTGAAAGATCCCTCATCCAGACGATTGGCCGTGCAGCGAGAAATGCAGAAGGTCGGGTCATTATGTATGCAGACAATATGACGAAATCGATGGACATTGCGATTCAAGAAACGAAGCGAAGACGAGAACAGCAAGAAGCATATAACGAGAAATTTGGGATTACCCCACAAACGATCCATAAGAAAATTCGAGATGTTATTAAGGCAACAAAGATACATGAGGATTCGGAAGAATACGAAACAAAAGCAGCACCAAAGCTTTCGAAAATGAGCAAAAAAGAAAGAGAAAAAGTGATCGAAAAAGTCGAGATGGAAATGAAAGATGCAGCAAAAGCGCTTGATTTTGAAAAAGCAGCAGAATTAAGAGATCTATTGCTAGAGCTAAAAGCGGAAGGATGATTGCCTGATGGCTATGGAACGAATAGAGGTGAAAGGTGCTAGAGCCCACAACCTTAAAAATATTGATGTGAATATCCCGCGTGACCAACTAGTGGTCATTACGGGGTTATCTGGTTCAGGAAAATCGTCGCTTGCTTTTGATACCATTTATGCAGAAGGTCAGCGCAGGTACGTTGAATCTCTTTCAGCGTATGCACGCCAATTTCTTGGGCAAATGGATAAACCGGATGTAGATGCCATTGAAGGTCTTTCTCCGGCGATTAGTATTGACCAGAAAACGACGAGCCGAAACCCTAGATCAACAGTTGGTACTGTCACTGAGATTTATGATTATTTGCGTCTCTTGTATGCTCGAGTCGGAAAACCGATTTGTCCTATACATGGGATTGAAATTACGTCACAAACGATTGAGCAGATGACAGATCGTATTTTAGAGTATCCTGAAAGAACGAAATTACAAGTGCTTGCCCCAGTTGTTTCCGGCCGCAAAGGAACACATGTGAAAGTACTTGATCAAATTCGGAAGCAGGGCTATGTGCGAGTGAGAGTCGATGGAGAGATGGAAGACCTTTCAGAAGATATCGAGCTTGAAAAGAACAAGAAGCATTCCATTGAAGTAGTCATTGATCGAATTGTGGTGAAGGAAGGCGTGGCTGCTCGTCTGTCTGACTCACTTGAAACCGCGCTGCGGCTGGGCGAAGGCCGAGTGATGATTGATGTGATTGGACAAGAAGAGCTGTTATTCAGCGAACATCATGCTTGTCCGCATTGCGGGTTCTCTATTGGTGAGCTTGAGCCGAGAATGTTTTCATTTAATAGTCCTTTTGGTGCCTGCCCGAGCTGTGATGGGCTCGGTTCCAAACTAGAAGTCGACCCTGAGCTTGTCATTCCTAATAAGGATCTGACTTTACGTCAGCATGCCATTGCACCATGGGAGCCGCAAAGCTCGCAATACTATCCTCAGCTTCTTGAGGCCGTATGTACACATTATGGCATCGACATGGACATTCCAGTGAAAGATATCCCATCGCATTTATTTGATAAAATTTTATATGGAAGCGGATCTGAACGGATTTATTTTAAATATGAAAATGATTTTGGACAGGTACGTGAAAATGAAATTGAGTTTGAAGGTGTTCTTCGTAATATTGAACGACGCTATAAAGAAACCAGCTCTGATTATATTCGTGAGCAAATGGAAAAATATATGGCGAATCAGCCATGTCCGACATGTAAAGGATATCGTCTAAAAAAAGAAACGCTGGCGGTTCTCATCAATGGCAAGCATATCGGAGAAATCACCGATTTGTCTGTCTCTGATGCCCTTGATTTCTATGAAAAAATCGAGTTGTCTGAGAAAGATTTGCAGATTGCCCAGCTCATTTTGCGTGAAATCAAAGAGCGCTTGTCTTTCTTAAATAATGTGGGATTAGATTATCTGAATTTGAGCCGGTCAGCTGGCACACTATCAGGTGGAGAAGCGCAGCGGATTCGCCTGGCGACTCAAATCGGGTCAAGGTTGACAGGTGTTCTTTATATATTAGATGAACCATCCATTGGTCTGCATCAGCGCGATAATGACCGGTTGATCGGGACGTTGAAAAACATGCGTGACATCGGGAACACACTAATTGTCGTCGAGCATGATGAAGATACCATGCTAGCCGCTGATTATTTAATAGATATTGGACCTGGAGCAGGAGTTCATGGAGGAGAAGTGATTTCAGCTGGAACGCCAGAAGAAGTCATGAAGGACCCGAAATCATTAACAGGGCAATATTTATCTGGTGAGAAATTTATTCCGCTGCCAATTGAGAGAAGAAAGCCTGACGGCCGCTATATTGAGATAAAAGGTGCAAAAGAAAACAACCTGAAAAACGTGAATGCGAAGTTTCCTCTTGGCGTCTTTACAGCTGTGACCGGAGTATCCGGCTCAGGGAAAAGTACGCTTGTGAATGAAATTCTATTAAAATCACTTTCACAAAAGTTGCACAGAGCGAAGGCGAAGCCAGGTCAGCACAAAGAAATCAAAGGAATGGATCATTTGGATAAGGTCATTGATATTGATCAATCTCCAATTGGCCGTACACCGAGATCGAACCCTGCCACGTATACAGGTGTCTTTGATGATGTGCGGGATGTGTTTGCACAAACCAACGAAGCAAAGGTAAGAGGTTATAAAAAAGGCAGATTCAGTTTTAACGTCAAAGGCGGGCGCTGTGAGGCGTGCCGCGGGGATGGCATCATTAAAATTGAAATGCACTTTTTGCCAGATGTGTATGTACCTTGTGAAGTGTGTCACGGGAAACGTTATAACCGTGAAACTCTTGAGGTCACATATAAAGGGAAGAACATTGCTGATGTGCTGGAAATGACGGTGGAGGACGCACTCCAATTTTTCGAGAATATCCCGAAAATTAAGCGGAAGCTTCAAACGATTTATGATGTGGGGCTTGGATACATTACACTTGGACAGCCTGCAACGACATTGTCCGGAGGAGAGGCGCAGCGCGTGAAATTGGCATCTGAGCTTCACCGCCGTTCAAACGGAAGGTCTCTTTATATTTTGGACGAGCCGACAACAGGTCTGCATGTGGATGATATTGCCCGTTTATTAAAAGTGCTTCAGCGTTTGGTTGAGAACGGTGATACGGTGCTGGTCATTGAGCACAACCTTGACATTATCAAGGCTGCTGATTACCTCGTTGATCTAGGACCAGAAGGCGGTGCAGGCGGCGGAACGATCATTGCCTCTGGCACTCCTGAGGACATTGCAAAAGAAGAAGCATCTTACACAGGCCAATACTTGAAGCCTATTTTAGAGCGTGACCTTAAGCGTATGAAACAGCTGGTTAAAGAAACAGAAAGTGTGACTTCTTCATAAAGAAAACCCCTCGATAAGAGGGGTTTTTCTTTTATTGCACATCTTCCTTCGGCATTAAATTACTGAGGTGCGTTAAATCCTTTAAAATATGCGTGCTGCTGCTGTCGAGCAGTACCTTTAAATAACGGATATCACCATACTTTGGATGAGACGGATGAATGGTCTCAAGCTCCTTGATCATATCGCTGTTCATGCTTTTCTGTTTCTGTATAAGGTCTAAAAGCGTTTGAGCCGTGTGGTTTGAATTATGATGATCTGTCAAAATAATTACCCCCTATAATGATAATCACCATCTTTTCAACATATTTTAAAGGGTAATCTGTGAAGAATCTACTCTTAGGTGCAAAAAGAAATAATTTGTGTCTAAGGTCATATGTAAATCGAATGATTTTGAAACTTTTTATACGCAATAAACGTATGAGTTAGAAAGGAATTTTCGTTATGAAGGAGCGAATATATATGAATAGAGATCAGTCGATTATTGCTTCTATTTGTTATTTTAGTGTATTTTTTTATGCCGTTTATCGTACCGATCGTGGCGGTTTTTGTAGTAGACCAAAAGGAAACGAAACGGCATGCGATGCGGGCATTATGGTCACATCTTTTGCCGGTCGCAGCGTGCATTCTATTGGTTTTTGGGTCTATCCCGTTTTTATTGGCGACACAGGCAGGCGACTCGCTCATTCCAGTCATGACGGTGTTCATCTTGTCTTTTTTAGTAGCCATTGGCTTTTTGATCTCTGTCATTTGGAATATCATTCAAGGTATTAAAGTACTTCAATCCATCAAATCTTAGGAGGGCTTTGTATGAATGAAAAAGAACGAATTTTAAAATTAGTAGAAGACGGGGTATTATCAGCAAAAGAAGCAATTACGCTGTTAGAAAAATTAGAAGAAGGTCAGTCCATCTCATTAGAAAAGTCTACGGATGATCACACCTTTCATGAAGAAAAAGCTGGAGCAGAGAGTAAAGGAAACGGCACCGAAAATCTTGGGGCAAAGCTGTTTGGATGGTTAGATACTGCGGTGAAAAAGGTAAAAGACGTGGATCTTGATTTGAACTTTGGACAGTCCGTTGATGTTGAGCATATTTTTCAGTTCAAAGACGCATCGCTCTCTCATTTAGATATTCAATTAGCGAATGGCAGCCTCAACGTGATGCCTTGGGACGATCGAGATATTCGAGCAGAGTGTCATGCGAAAATCTACCGTGCAGAGGATGGAGAGCAGGCAAGACAGCAATTTCTCAATCAATTGGACTGCGGGCTTGAAGGAGATAAATTTTTTATTCGAACCGAAAAGAAGACAATGAAAGTCAATGTTACTTTATACGTACCGCGTATCCAATATGATAAGATCAAGGTCAAGCTGTTTAATGGGCCGATTCGCGGGGAAAAGCTAAAGACAAAAGAACTTGCTGCGAAAACCACAAACGGTGTTGTCTCTTTTGCCTCGTTACAGGCAGAAAAAGTCGGAATTGAAACAGCAAACGGACAAATCAAACTGGCAGATCACGAGTGTGGTATGATTGAAGTAGAAACCATCAATGGGCTCATAGACCTGCGCGGGAAAAGTGAATCAATTGATGCCCAGAGCTTTAACGGAAATATTGCGGTTCAGCTGTCAGATGAAAAGTGCCGTTCCATCTATGCGAAAACGACAACAGGCAGTGTGGACGTTCAGATCCCGCGCGCATGTGCAGTGACCGCTGAGCTGAAAAGCAATCTCGGGTCTATCTCTCATGATTTACTTGATGCAGAGATGATTAAAGAAAAAAATGAAACATTACAAAAAGAGAAAATGATCAAAGCCAATCAACAAGCGGCGCACAGTATATCCATTTTTGCAGAAACAAAAACAGGCTCAATACAAGTAAAGCACCAATCAGACAAGGAGTGATTCTACATGAAGAAGCTTTATCGTTCAGCAACAGATAAAAAAATAGCGGGTGTTGTTGGTGGACTTGCGGAATATTTAAGTGTTGATGCATCGCTGCTTCGTATTTTAACCGTCATCATCGGATTTTTGACAGCATTTATGCCGATCTTTCTGATCTACTTCATCTGGTATTTTGTTGTTCCGGAAGAAGGCACTAAATAAATGCTTAGATGGATCGTCAGTATTTTAGTAAATGCATTACTTTTAATCGTCATTGCTGGATATTTTGATTCAGGCATTCTGCCTGGGCTCGGGAGCGTGTATATTGAAGGGTTTGGCGCAGCCATTGTGGCAAGTATCATTTTGTCCTTGCTCAATATTTTAGTGAAGCCGTTTTTGATCATTTTAACGCTTCCAGTGACCGTCCTTTCTCTAGGATTGTTCTTATTTGTCATCAATGCCATTACACTCATGATGACATCAAGCTTTATGGGAGATAGCTTTAACATTGATGGATTCGGAACGGCCATTTGGATGGCTGTCATTTTGTCCATTTTCCATCTGTTGATACAAAAAGGAATCGTAGAGCCGTTAGCGAAAAAAAGCTAACGGTTTTTTGTGCAAATTTGTATCGTTTCTCCGTTCCATCTGACATAAAAACCACCTTCAGGAGACACAATATCCGAAGGGAGGCGGTGCAAGATGGTGAACG
>NZ_LKCP01000022.1:0-121353 GCF_001518755.1 Bacillus sp. AM 13(2015)
ATTCGGCCTTTTGATATCGGCTACTCCATCCTCAATTGACGCAGCCAATTCTGGAGAAATGGACGGCTCTTCTTTGTACTGAATTTCTGCAACCCCAATTCGTTTTCTTTCTTTTTTTCCAAGTACGTAAGCAGTAAAAAGTATAAAAAGACCGCCTCCAACCATCGTTGGGAGTAATGGAATGAAAAATTCGCCTGCATCTAATCCAAGCGCCGCGATGGCACGAGTAGCTGGGCCGCCCCATGGCGTCATTCCGCTCATAATTCCTAATGATAATAATGAAATTGTTCCTAAAATTAATGGGTTCATCCCAATTCTTAAGAAAAGTGGCAGCATAGCTGATACGGTAATCATATACGTTGTTGTTCCATCACCATCTAAAGCAACAAGCATAGACAAAATCGCTACCCCAAAAGCAATTTTGACAGGATCACCTTTTACAATACGTAGAATGAGTTTAATCAGAGGATCAAACAATCCAGCATCCAGCATGACACCGAAGAATAAAATCGCAAATAACAATAAAGCAGCTGATGGTGCAACAGTTTTCAGTCCATCAAGCATCATGTCCCCTAATCCTTTGTTAAAGCCACCGATCAATGCAAATATGATAGGTACAACGGTTAGAGCCACCACCGGATGCATACGTTTAGTCATAATGAGAAATGTAAATGTCAAGACCATCAAGATCCCTAAAATAGCTAGCACTTTATATCCCTCCATCCTCTTCTTTACATGATCTGCAAGCGCCCCCTTGCACTTGCGATCTATATGTTAGCGCTTTCTATTTCAAGGATATAATAGCTTTTTTTATAATGAAAATATCGATTTTTTCGTATATTCAATAAATTCCTTTTATAATCAACCTTGCTGATTTCTTAAAAACTCAATGAACGCTTTCACAACAGACAAATGAAGTGAGTCTGGCTGGTACATGAGCCATGTATCTCTTAAAACAGGCTGTCCATCTTTATACGAAAGACCTTTTACAAATAACTCATCACTTGGTCTGAGGCAAATTTCTGGGACAATGGCATAGCCTAAACCATGCTTCACCATCTCTTTTGATGTATCCTGACGGTCTGTCTCCATTGTGACAAGCGGAGGCATTGTGAATGTTTCCTGCCACCATCTATTAATCAGCCGTTTCAATGAACTGTCTGTATGATAGTCAATGAGCGGCAGATTCGGGAGATCCCTTAGCTGGATTTCTGATTTTGAAATGATGCAAAGACGCTCTTTATCGAGCAAAAAACGCTCTCCATTCCAGTCATAATCGCCTCTTAAAATCCCTAAATGCACACTTGATGTTCCTAATAAATCCATTACCTTTGTGCTCCAGCCTGTGTTGACCATAAATTGAACATGTGGATACTGCTTAGAAAATTCTTTTAATATTTCTGGCAGTTTATACTGGGCAAAGTTACTTGAGACCCCTAACCGGATCGTCCCTTTGACCTTTTTTTGCATATTGAGCATGCCATCTTTTGTTTGCTGCAGCTGTTTGAGCATGTCATTTGCATATTTAGCCAAGTATTCGCCCTCTGATGTAAATTCAATTCCTCGTTTTCTTTTAAAGAAAAGCTTCATATCAAACTCCTCTTCAAGCTGTTTCAAACGATAGCTTAGGGCAGGCTGAGAGACAAATAATTTTTCTGCCGCTTTTGTGATGTTCTTTTCTTCATAAAGTACCTTTAAAAACCGCCAATCTTTTTCATCCATTGTTTGTCCTCCTTTTTTACTAATTATAAAATAATTTTATTGATTTCTCTTAAAATAATGTATTTAACTTATTTCTTATTATACTTTACCATTTTGGTTAGATAAACAGTTTATTAAAAATTGAGGGTGAGAGTAATGAGAAAAGTTCCAATCACAATCATGCGAGGCGGTACAAGCAAAGGGGTATTCATTCACGCGAACAATGCACCATATGAACACGATGAGCTCGAAGCATTTCTATTAGACATAATGGGCAGCCCTGATCGGCTGCAGGTCGATGGAATCGGCGGCGGTAATTCTTTAACAAGCAAAGTGGCGATCATCGATAAAGCCACACGCCCGGATGTGGATGTGAACTATACATTTGCACAAGTCAGCATTAATGAGAGATATGTCGACTTTAAAGGAAACTGCGGGAACATCTCATCAGCCGTTGGGCCGTATGCGATCATTAAAGGACTTGTTCAAGCGGTTGAGCCCATTACGACTGTACGTATCCTCAATACCAATACAAATAAAGTCATTACGGCAGAGGTCGAGGTCGAAAATGGAGAAGTAAAATTTGAAGGACAGGCAGAAATTCCAGGCGTAAAAGGAACTGGTTCTCCCATTTATTTATCCTTTGAGAAACCTGAAGGCGCTGTCACAGGTAAAACCTTTCCAACTGGAAACAAAATTGATACGATTCAAACAAAGTTTGGCGAGATTCCAATCTCGATCGTTGACATTGCAAACCCAATTGCCTTTATTCGCGCGAAAGATATTCAATTAAAAGGAACTGAATTGCCTGAAGAGTTTACAGACGAATTACTGGACGATTTAGAAGAAATTCGTTCCCTTGCTGCTGAAATGTGTCATTTTGCACCAAAAGAAATGGCCACATTACAGTCTCCAGCTGTTCCAAAGCTTGCGCTCATTAGCGAGCCTACTGATTATGTAGATACAAATGGCATCTTGAGACGAGCAGAAGATATGGACATCATCGTTCGTATGCTATCGATGCAACGACCGCACCAAGCACTTGCCATTACCGGGTCTGTCTGCGTGACAGCCAGCTGTTTCTTAGATGAAACGCTTCCTTCTCAGCTGTTTCAAGGAAAAGATGACACCCTTCGAATTGGGCATCCTGCTGGTATTATGCAAACTGAAATTGACATCTCTGAAAACAGAGTCAAAGTTATTCGAACCGCAAGAGAAATTCTAGACGGAGTTGTCTTCACAAAACAAGACTATGTGATTCAGCCTCAGATTAAAAGAGAAGCTTAAAGCAGACGATGTTCTCGTCTGCTTTTTTTAATGCTGTAGCGGTGCATCTATATCTCCGGCCGAATGAGCTTTTATTTGCCCTTTCTCATCTTTTAGCTGGAGATGACCGTTGTGGTTGACCCCGCAGCAAATACCCTCTTCCCATGTTTGTTTTTCACGGTCTAACGAAATCCGCAGCGGTTTATGAAGACGATATAACCGTTTGTTGTAGAGGGCAGTGAGTGATTCAAACCCTTCATTCTTCCAGCGTGTATGATATTTTTCAAAAGCGGCTGCAAGTTCCTTCACAAGCTGATCGGCATTCACCTCTGTAAGCTCTGATAGGCAAATGGTTTTGTACGGAACATGCTCTGGCTTTGTCTTCACATTAATGCCAACCCCGATATAAATAGCGGTACGGTCCGCTTCAATCAATGTGCCTGATACCTTTGCTTCATTGATGAGAATATCGTTTGGCCATTTAATCGCCAGCTGATCCTCAGCCCTTATGAGAGATTTAAGTACATCGTAGATCGCTAGTGCGGTCAGCGGAGCAATCGTTGACTGGGTGGAGAGTTCTTCTGGCGGCAAAACTGTCATGGTCACAGCGACATTTCCTGCAGGCGTTTCCCACGGCCTGCCTAGCCTGCCTCTTCCTGCTGTCTGCTGATGTGCATAGACAGCAAATGAAGGTTTTTCTCCTTGCTGAATGAGCCTTTTCGCTTCATTATTAGTACTATCAATGGTGTCATATTGAAAAATCTTCATGTGTTCTCCTTTTGTTTCTTCTTGATATGGTCTTTTTATTATAACAAAATGAAGCTTACACGTTGACGAGACTGCATACTACCCATTTCGCTGAGCTTGAAATGTCTCTTTTTCTTCCTCTGTAAATGGAACAGGAGCGCCTGTTTCTTTATTAATTTGGACCATGGTGACTGAGCCTGTAAAGCATGGTTCCTGCTGCTCGTTTTCTCCTAAGTAATGAAGGATAAGTGAGCTTGACCCGACTTTTTCCGGTTTTACATACACACGAAGCCGTTCCCCTATCTCCACCTGTTTGATGTAATCACATTGCAGGTTTGCCACGACTGTAATCGTCTCTTTCACACGTTTCATTCGTTTATCCACAATTCCTGTTTTTTGAAAAAAGGCAATCCGTGCTTCTTCAAAATACACAAACGGGGTGACATTGTTCATATGGCCGAACATATCCGTTTCTGAAAAACGGACAGTCGTTTCAACATAAAATCGAAAAGATGCCCTCCACTCTTCAAACGGTTCCTTAATATATGACGGAAGTCTCACTTCATCATCTCCTTATTCATCAATAAACGCCTCTCCCAATATTGGAAGAGGCGTTTATTTTGTGTTCCACCCAGCCTCTTGTAAACACTCATCATGATTGGCAAAGAGGACTGAATGTGATGTTATTCTGCGTGATCGCTTCCGAAGAAGTTACGGAAAGCTTGTAATGTTGTATCTCGGTTAAGTGCTGCAATTGATGTTGTCAGCGGGATTCCTTTCGGACAAGCCTGCACACAGTTTTGAGAGTTCCCACAGTTCGCAAGACCGCCGTCACCCATAATTTCTTCTAGACGGTCAGACTTATTCATCGCACCTGTCGGATGTGCGTTAAATAGACGTACTTGTGAAAGCGGTGCAGGGCCCATAAAGGAAGACTTATCATTCACGTTTGGACAAGCTTCAAGGCAGACACCACATGTCATACATTTAGAAAGCTCATATGCCCATTGACGTTTTTTCTCAGGCATTCTTGGTCCAGGTCCAAGATCATATGTGCCGTCAATTGGCACCCATGCTTTTACTTTTTTCAAGGAGTTGAACATACGGCTTCTATCAACCTGCAAGTCTCTCACGACCGGGAATGTCTTCATCGGCTGAAGACGGATCGGCTGATCCAACTGATCAATTAGTGCTGTACATGACTGGCGTGGTTTTCCATTAATGACCATAGAGCAAGCTCCGCACACCTCTTCAAGACAGTTCATATCCCAGTTGATCGCCGTTGTTTTTTCACCTTGTTTATTGACCGGGTTACGTCTAATTTCCATGAGTGCAGAAATGACGTTCATATTTGGGCGGTAAGGGATTTCGAATTCTTCATCATAAGGCTTTCCATCTGCTGTATCTTGACGCGTGATAATGAATTGAATTGTGTTTTTTTCACTCATCTTATTTCTCCACCTTTTTCTTCGAGTAATCTCGTTTACGAGGTGCAATTAACGATACATCGACGTCCTCATAGTGGAATGCAGGCTTTTGATTTTTCCCTTTGAACGTAGCCATCGTTGTTTTAAGGAATTCTTCATCGTTTCTTTCTGGGAATTCCGGTTTATAGTGTGCGCCTCGGCTTTCATTCCGGTTATATGCCCCGATCGTAATGACTCTTGCCAGCTGAAGCATGTTGTCAAGCTGACGCGTGAAGGCAGCGCCTTGGTTGCTCCATGATGCGGTATCGTTGATGTTGATCTTCTTGTAGCGCTCCATTAGTTCTTCGATCTTCTGATCTGTTTTTAAGAGTTTGTCATTGTAACGAACCACTGTAACGTTATCCGTCATCCATTCTCCAAGCTCTTTATGAAGCACGTACGCATTTTCTGTACCATCCATGCTGAGGATGTTGTCCCATTTCTCCTGCTCTTTCTTCACGGCACTGTCAAATGTTGCAGAAGAAAGGTCTTCCGCAGACTTCTCAAGACCGCTAATGTACTTCACTGCATTTGGTCCAGCGACCATTCCGCCGTAAATCGCAGAAAGAAGTGAGTTTGCACCAAGTCTGTTTCCGCCGTGCATCGAGTAATCACATTCTCCGGCAGCGAACAGACCTTTGATATTCGTCATTTGATCATAATCGACCCATAATCCGCCCATTGAGTAATGAACAGCAGGGAAGATTTTCATCGGAAGCTTACGCGGGTCATCACCCATGAATTTTTCATAGATTTCAATGATTCCGCCAAGCTTAATATCAAGCTCTTTAGGATCTTTATGAGAAAGATCGAGATATACCATGTTCTCTCCGTTGATGCCAAGCTTTTGCTCGACACATACGTCAAAGATTTCACGCGTTGCGATGTCACGCGGTACAAGGTTCCCGTATGCTGGGTATTTTTCTTCAAGGAAGTACCAAGGCTTCCCGTCTTTATATGTCCAAACTCGTCCGCCCTCACCACGAGCTGATTCACTCATAAGACGAAGCTTGTCATCTCCTGGAATCGCTGTTGGGTGAATTTGAATGAATTCTCCATTTGCATAATGCGCACCTTGCTGATAAACGATAGATGCAGCAGACCCAGTGTTAATCATGGAGTTCGTTGATTTACCGAACACGATTCCAGGGCCGCCTGTTGCCATGATGACCGCATCTGAACGGAAGGATTCAATTTCCATTGTCGTCAAGTTCTGCGCGACAATCCCTCGGCATACTTCCTCGTCATCTAAAACAGCACCAAGGAATTCCCAGCCTTCATATTTCGTGACAAGTCCTGCTACTTCGTAGCGGCGAACCTGCTCATCCAGTGCGTATAATAGCTGTTGGCCTGTTGTAGCTCCAGCAAACGCTGTACGGTGGTGCTGTGTTCCCCCGAAGCGGCGGAAGTCCAATAATCCCTCTGGTGTTCTATTAAACATAACACCCATACGATCAAGTAAGTGGATAATGGACGGCGCTGCTTCACACATTGCCTTTACTGGCGGCTGGTTGGCTAAGAAATCTCCGCCGTATACCGTGTCATCAAAATGCTCATAAGGTGAATCCCCTTCACCTTTTGTATTGACCGCTCCGTTGATTCCGCCCTGTGCACATACAGAATGCGAACGTTTCACAGGTACGATTGAAAATAGTTGAACAGCTGTTCCCGCTTCTGCTGCTTTAATAGTTGCCATGAGACCAGCTAAGCCGCCTCCGACAACGATGATGCTAGAATTACTCATTGTAGCCCCTCTCCCTCTTCTACTAATCTATTTCCTCTTAAACAAAAGCGAAAATTGCTCTTAGCCCTACATATGAAAGCGCTATAAATATACCTAATGTCACAAATGTGGAGATTCTTTGTGAGCGTGGTGAAACCGTAATTCCCCAGCTGACAGCAAATGACCACAAGCCATTAGCAAAGTGGAAAATAGTAGATAAAACGCCGACAATATAGAAACCTAGCATAAATGGAGAGCTTAAAATATTCGCCATCATGTCGTAGTTGACTTCAGCTCCAAGCTGAGCTTGAATGCGTGTTTCCCATACGTGCCAAGTGATAAAAATCAATGTGATGATACCTGAAACCCTTTGCAGTCTGAACAACCAGTTTCTTAAGTAACTGAAGCGAGACGTGTTGTTTTGTGCCGTAAAGGCTATGTACACCCCATAAACAGCATGATAGATCAGTGGTAAGAAAATCACGAACAGCTCAAGTGCGTACCTGAATGGCAGCTGTTCCATAAAGTGTGCAGCTTTGTTAAACGCCTCTGGTCCATCCGTCGCAAAGTGGTTAATCACTAAGTGCTGTACTAAAAATAGACCGACCGGAATGACGCCAAGCAAAGAATGCAATCTCCGATAAAAAAATTCTTTGTTCCCCGACATTACTTTACCCCCTAGTAAAAAAAGTGCAATTGCTTGAAAATTGTCTTACCCCCGCTTCTTTCAATTGTAAGCACTTTATTCAAATTTATTGACAATTTCATTTTACTCCTATGTCAAAAAAGCGTCAAGAAACCGCGTACATAAATTAAAATTTTCCGAAATTTAAAAGTTTTAAATCAAAATTCGTTTTACTACAATAAGAATTTCTTAGACTTCAGGGAAAACTCTGTCATCATATGCCCACATAAGCTATAATAAATTGTTGAAAGAGGGGAGCCGTACAATGAATAAATTCGAATCTAACTTAGAACAGCTAAAAGAAATTGAAGTCAATGGATTTGCCTACGAGCTGATACGCGAAGTTCTGCTGCCAGATATTCTTGGTCAGGACCATTCATCTATGATGTATTTTGCGGGTAAACTGCTTGCTCGTAAATTTCCTCAAGAGTCATGGGAAAAGATCCCCGAATTTTTCCATGATGCCGGATGGGGGACTCTCACAATGGTCCATTCGAAAAAACAGGAAATTGAGTTTGAGCTCGAAGGTCCACTAGTATCCAATCGACTCACCTATCAAAAGGAGCCATGCTTTCAGATGGAAGCGGGTTTTATTGCTGAACAAATTCAGCTTCTTAATGAGCACGTAGCTGAATCCTATGAACAAGTGAAAAAGCGTGCTGAGAAAGTCATTTTAACCGTAAAATGGGATTTAAGAGACCCTAGCTAACAATGCTTATGAAAGGCGTGGACTTCGTGTCACGCCTTTTTTATATGCCCTTCTATCATAGCATACACACAGAAGCTGGATTTCCTTTCATCAGAAAAACATCTACCCCAATTCGGAGTAGATGCTCCTTGTTCATTTTTTACTTTTTTGATATGTCTTTAAGTATCCCTTCACCTTTTCTGCATCTGGCTTTAACTCGTTTTTTGTTTCGACAAGCGGACTGACTGTAGATGAAGCCTTGTTTTTATGACCTTGGTAGAAGTTGACGAATTCCTCTTGATTGATTGAGTAAAGGATGGCTTTTCGTAAGTCTTCACTTTTTGCCACTTCACGTTTAGACGTGTTAAATAACAGATAGGCAACAGCATTACTCTGATTCTTTTGCAAAGCTAGCTTGCTGTCTTTCTCGACCACATCATATTTTGTTTCAGGTATTCCGTTAAAAATATGAATCTCACCATTTCGAAGTGCAGATAGTGCACTATCTGGATTTTCGATAAATCGAACAGTGACTTGTGAAATGTTTGGCTCGTTCTCTGTTCCTTTCATATATGCAGGGTTTTTATAAAAAACCGCTTCATAGTCGTTCTTATAAGATAAAATGTATGGACCGCTCGCAAACAATTCGTTGTTGTATTTCTTCCCTTCTGTCACTGTATTTTGATCACCATAAGGTATATCCTTTGATGGATCAAAGGAATCAACATCATATGTGTTTATACGCTCTACCTGTTTCTTGGAAACAATTCCAGCTGATTGGTGGGCTAAATAGTTTAATACTTGCGGGAATGGCTCTGTTGTCGTGATCTTTACCACTTGATACGCACCTGCTTGATTGTCTGCATCTTCTTTATCTTTTACGAGCTTTTTCACCTTCTGTTGCACATCTTTTTCTAAATCTTCTTTGATCGTACCGCCATTACCTGATGTTGCTTTCAGTTCAGATAGATCGGTTACAACCTCTGCGCTTTGAATATGCTCATGCAATGAGTATGTACGATGGTCTGGTACTGCGTTTTTATCCTTGGCTCTATTCAGCGAAAAAACCACATCATCTGCACCTACTCGTTCACCCGAATCCATCGCTTTTTTATTCTCCACCTTTGCAAAACGGATATCGTCTCTTAATAAGAAGTAATAATGTGTTTTATCTTTTGCTGCGGCATGATTCCAAGAAAGTGAACCTTTTGATGTGACTTTATCATCATCTGTCAAATTCACAAGTCTTACATACATATTGGTATTCAGTGTATTAATTGATCCATCATTGCCTTTGATCGGATCAAGCGATGTAAGGGAAGCCAGCGCCTGCTGCGTGATGAGCAGATCTTTATTTCTTTTGGATGAATCGTTAAAATCAATTGATTCCCATGCAACTGCCCGAGATTTAGCTAGACGAACGGTCTTCTCATTGATCACACCTTTGTTCACACCTTGAGCTTTCAATGAATTGTAAAGCGGCGCAATATAGGCCTTATCAAAGACGAGACGCTTTTCTAATTCTTGATACGTTTGAATGTATTCGTCAGGCGTTTCTGTTGCTGCTTTGTCAATCAATTGATCGATTTGTTTATCTGACATGATGCTGTTATCAGCACCAGTTTTAAACAGGCCACGAACCGCATAATCTGGGTTCCCCGTCACAGTCGTCCAGCTCGAAAGAACGATGTCATAATTCCCGGCATCCTTTTGAGCTGTATAGCTGCCATAATCAGGCTGAATATTGAGTTTTACTTTAAAGCCACTCTTGACCAATTGATCTCGAACGATATTCAGGTCATCTTCACTGCTGCTCATTCCAAGTAACTCAATGGTTTCTTTCGACGTTTGACTACCTTCCTCATTTCCTACACTTGACTTCGTATTGACACAGCCTGCTAATACGAGAAGCAATATGATGAGCAATGATAATACACTTTTTTTCATAGTATTTCCCCCTTTTGTTTTTACATTTCATCTAATTTTGGATCTAACGCATCCCGTAATGCGTCACCTAAAAAGTTAAATGATAAGACAAGCATGATAATGGCGAGCCCTGGAAAAATGGCTAGATAGGCATGAGATTCTAAGTAGGTACTCCCCGCTTTTAATATATTTCCCCATTCCGGAATATGAGGTTCAACACCAAGACCCAAGTAACTCAAACTACTTGTTGCAATCACTGCCGACCCAATTGTTAAAGTGGCTTTCACAATCATCGGCGCCAGTGCATTAGGGACAATTTCTTTAAAAATAATAGACCAATCACTAGCACCTAATGCACGGGCTGAGTGAACATATTCTAGATTAGAAATCATCATGACATTGGCACGCATTGTTCTGGCATAGGTCGGAATCGCTCCTACACTAAGAGCAATGATCAAGTTCACAATATTGGCTCCAAATGCTGCAATGATAGCGATCGCCAGCAATATACCAGGGATGGCATAAAGAACATCCAGCAGCCGCATAATGACATGATCTATTTTTGGCGTGTAGTATCCTGCAATCGCCCCCAAAAAACCTCCAATGACAGCTGGAATAAGGGTTGAAATGCAGCCAACGAGTAAGGAAATTCTTGCCCCAAAGACAATTTGCGAAAATACATCACGGCCAAATTGATCAGTTCCAAGTGGATAAGCAAGACTTGGTGTTTGCAAAATAGCACCATATTGATTCTCGACCGCCAAGTCATAATCGAAGGTAAACACACTCCACATTGACAGAGAAAAAACAAAAACAATAAACAACAGTCCTAGCATCGCTGCTTGGTTTCTCGTTATTTTCTCCCAGATGGAACGCCATTTTTCAAAACGATATTTTTTGATATGTCCTGTTTTCACCGCAAGCTGTATCGCCAGAAGAAGAGCAAATACGTTGCCCATCACAGATGAAAGCACAAGGGTAATAGCAAAATATGTTCCCGCTACCGGTGATAGCTTTCTATCCTCCTGCTTGATGACAAACACAAATACTGCCGTATAAAAGAGGCCGATGACAAGCAGAATCAGCATAGCAAGCGGAAAGGAATCCGTTACATAGGGTTTGAATAAATTAAGAGCGGACAAAGCCATCATCACGATATGATTGATCAGCATGTAAAAAGCAAATATATATGCCAGAGATTTTCTTTCTTTTATGAGACTAAAGGCAAAAACGGTGATGATGAGATGACCAGCCAAAAGACTCAACAGCTGCACATAACCTAGACATCTCGTGAAGGTTTGAATTACACCTGTCTTTTCTAGATCGTTCTTCATTTTCCATGTAATACTGACTTGAATAAGCGAAAAGAAAAGGTAAATAAAAGATACACTGAACATCAGTGGCTTCACGGTTTTATTCGCAATATCAACGCTGTTTATAAAGAAAAGAATGGTCAAGACAATTGATGCAACAGATGTGAATTTTGCGCCAATATACTCGATAGACCGCTTTTTCACATGATGCTGCTCATGAGAGTGAATCGACTTCATCGTTGCTGACATTCCTACACCTACTTCAATATTGTTTCATCTTTGATCTAATACGAGGATCAAAAAATGCATATAAAATATCAATGATGACATTCACGACGGAGATGGTAATCGCCACATATACAACCCCTCCCAAAATACTCGGAATATCAGGGATAAACTGCTTATCAACAATATAGCTTCCAATTCCACTAATGTTGAATACCTTTTCTGTAACAGCCGCTCCTCCAAGCATGCCGCCGAAAAGCAGTCCAATAACGGTAATAATCGGAATCATGGCATTGCCAATTCCATGTCGCCATAGAATATACTGCTGACTTAGCCCCTTTGCTTTTGCTGTAATCATGTAATCTTCATGAATAACTTCGAGCATAGATGACCTGGTCATCCGAGCAATTGAGGCAGTTAACCCCGTACCAAGGACAATGACTGGCATGAGTAAAGATAACCAATTTTCTGGGGAATACGTGGCGGGAAGCCATTTCCATTTAATCGAAAAGTTCAAAATGAAAATGAGTCCTTGCCAAAAGTTTGGAATAGACAACCCAAGTAATGCGATAAACATGAACGAATAATCAAAAAATGAATATGGTCTTGTCGCAGAAATAACCCCTATTGGAATGGCAATCACAATCGCCATGACGAGTGACCAAACAGCTAATGTGAGCGTGATAGGAAATTTATTCGCTATGCTTGTTGCCACTTCTTCATTTCCGGTAAACGATTTTCCTAGATCAAATGTGAAAAGTCCTTTTAAAGCATTCCAAAGCTGTTGGATATATGGTTGATCTAGACCATATAGGTGATTAAAAGCTGCGATTTGCTCATTTGTTGCGGATTCTCCAAGAATATTTACTGCTGGATCAAATGGAGAGAAATAGAGAATGGTAAAGACAAGAATGACTACACCGATAATCACCAATACACTCATAAGAAGCCGTTCAACAACATATTTCAAGAATGCATGCCGGTATAAAAAAAGCAAAATGTACATTGGTAAGCCTGGAATCAATGTCATCTTAAGAAAAAGCCGGTTAGATAATAGTGAAGCAAAAACCGTGTGAAACGTGACTTTCGCCTGACCATGTTTTTTCAGCTCTTCCTCAACCTTCAATTTCACTGTTTTTTGAAAGGCTTCTTCTGTCCACTGATGAGTGAGGCTGTCGATCTCATGTGGGTCTATTTTTTCATGGAAGAATTCTTTTTTCCTCAACACTTGCTGCTGAATATCCGCTCTCATTTTCTCTTTAACGCCGGAAACATCTAAACGAGCCTTCACTTCTTCTAATACATGAATATATGTATCTTGTTTACTCTTATGTAAATAATAAAAAAACACAAACAAATGCACGGGTAAACCAACAATCCACAGCACTAATTGATATGTGCGGCGCGATTGAATGTCTTGAAATATTCGACTGACCCAGGATGGATGAGATATGCCGCCAATCTCATCATGTTTTACAGCTACCATTCTCGACAACCCATCGTGCCCCCTTTCACATGAATGTTCGTTCCAAAAAGTTAATTGCATTATTCCGATCTGTATAGTAAAGTTTATGCTAGCTTCATTTGAAAGTCAATATCCATATCATACAGGTGGTGGAAAAAATTGAAGGATTTAGCACCTCTTCTAACAGTGAAGGATTTACATATATCTTTTCACACACGAGATGGCGAATTAGAAGCTGTCCGTGGCATTAGCTTTGAAGTAAACAAAGGAGAAACACTTGGTATTGTCGGGGAATCAGGAAGCGGGAAAAGCGTAACAGCCCGGAGTATTTTACAACTTCTTCCATCACCTCCTTCTTTTTTAAAATCAGGAAGCATCACCTTTCAGGGGGAAGAACTCACAACAAAAACGGAAAAAGAAATGCAGGCTGTAAGAGGGCGTGATATTGGCATGATTTTTCAAGACCCAATGACTTCTCTCAATCCAACGATACGGATCGGCCCTCAAATCGCTGAAAGCTTAATCAAACGCAAGAAGCTTTCAAAAGAAGAAGCGAAACGACAGGCCATTGACCTGATGAAACTTGTAGGAATTCAGCATAGTAAGGAGCGCTATCAGCAATATCCGCATGAATTCTCTGGCGGTATGCGTCAACGGATCGTCATTGCCATCGCTTTAGCCTCTCAGCCAGCCCTGCTTATCGCAGATGAACCAACAACTGCACTCGATGTGACGATACAAGCCCAAATTTTACATGTGATGAAGGATATTCAAGAGCGGTTTGGGACATCGATTATTTTCATCACACACGACCTAGGCGTTGTTGCCGGAATGTGTGATCGAGTGGTTGTGATGAAAGAAGGAAAAATTGTCGAATCCAATACAACAGAAGAATTGTTTGAGAACCCTCAGCATGCATATACACAACAGCTTCTCAATTCTTTGCCTCGTTTACATGAAAAGAAAAAAAACAAGAAAAATTTTGATGCCATACATATCCAACAACTTTCGCCTTTACTGGAAGTTAAATCATTATCTCAGCACTTTCAAATCGGTAGAGGGCATGTGCTAAAAGCGGTTGATCAGATTGATTTTTTGATTAAACGCGGAGAGACACTAGGACTTGTTGGCGAATCAGGTTCAGGGAAATCAACCACTGGCCGAGCGATACTTCGCTTAAACGAACCAACAGACGGCGATATCTTATTTCAAGGAATTCCAGTTCACCGTCTGTCGAAAAAAGAAATGAAAACGATGCGGCGGCATATGCAAATGATTTTTCAAGACCCTTATTCTTCTCTAAATCCTCGCTTTAAAGTGCTGGATATTATCGGACAGGCGCTTGATCTCCACAGGTTAAGCACAAACAACACCGAAAGGAGAAAAAGGGTGGAAGCACTGCTTGAGATGGTCGGCCTCAAGCCGTCACATGCCGATCGGTACCCTCACGAATTCTCCGGAGGACAGCGTCAGAGAATTGGGATCGCCAGGGCGCTTGCCGTCGAACCACAATTGATTGTATGTGATGAACCTCTGTCTGCACTTGATGTTTCTATCCAAGCGCAAATCGTACGATTATTAGAGGATCTTCAGAAAAAGCTTGGGTTGACTTATTTATTTATTGCACACGATTTGTCGATGGTGAAACATATTAGTGACCGAGTGGCTGTGATGTATGCTGGTAAAATTGTTGAATTAGCCGAAAGTGAGGAGCTTTACAACAATCCGCAGCATCCCTACACAAAATCGTTACTTTCAGCCATCCCTATACCTGACCCTAAAGTGGAAGCAAAGAAGGAAAGATTCGTTTCAGCAGAACAGATGGACGAAGATCCTTATCATTTACAGAATGCAGAGCTAGTGGAAATATCAAAAGATCACTGGGTTGCCATTCCAACAGCACAATAAAAAAGAGGTGTACCCTTTGTAGCGGGTACACCTCTTTTGTTGTTTAAGAATGAGCAGCTGCGCTCACCTTTGATAAATCAAACGCATCATGCAGCGCTTCAACTGCTTTGACCATATCATCACGGCCGACCACTGTTGAGACTTTGATTTCAGACGTACTGACCATTTTCACTTGAATATCTTTTTGCGCTAACACAGCGAACATTTCAGCGGCTACGCCTGGGTTAGAGACCATTCCAGATCCCACGATGGATACTTTCGCTAATTTGCTTTCTGTCTCAATCTGCTCGTAGCCAAGCGCCCCTTTATATTCTTCTAATACTTCAACTGTTTTGGACAAATCATCCGTTTTCACAGAGAAAGAGATCGACGTCTGGTTGGTGCTTGTGACAGACTGAATGATGATATCAACATTGATATTCTGTTTCGCAAGCGTCGTAAAAATGGTCGATAATGTTGTGAGACCGCTTGAAAGCCCGCACACTGTCACACGTGTAATCTGATCTTCAAACGCAATGCCTCTGACGACTAAATTTTGTTCCATGGATGATTCCTCCTCAATTAACGTACCCGATTCATTTTCAATACTAGAACGGACTTCTAGCGGGACTTGATAATTTTTCGCAAATTCAACAGCTCTTGGATGCAGGACCCCAGCTCCTAAATTAGCCAGCTCAAGCATCTCATCGTATGAAATACCTGCAAGTTTCCGCGCAGATGGTACATAACGCGGATCTGTCGTAAACACTCCTGGTACATCTGTGTAAATATCACATTTATCAGCTTTTAGTGCGGCAGCCAGTGCCACAGCAGTCGTATCTGATCCTCCGCGTCCAAGTGTTGTGATATGTAAGTCATCTGCAATTCCTTGGAAGCCTGCCACAACTACGACTTTCCCCGCACTTAATTCCTCTTTTATTCTTGCTTCATCAATGTCCACGATTCTTGCATTTCCGTGTACATGCTCTGTTTTCATACCAGCCTGCCAGCCTGTGAAGGAAATGGCATCATAGCCTCTTGCTTGGAGCGCCATCGCTAATAATGAAATGGTCACCTGTTCACCAGTTGCGAGCAGCATATCCATTTCTCTTTTGCTTGGATCGTCTGTAAGTTCTTTCGCTAGGTCTACTAGAACATCTGTTGATTTACCCATCGCTGATACAACCACAACCACATCATGTCCTGCCTCGCGTTCAGCGATCACTCTCTTTGCGGCATTGCGAATTTTTTCTGTTGACCCAACGGAAGTTCCGCCAAATTTTTGTACAATTAATCCCATGTCTACCACCCTTTTTCAAAAGTTCACGTGTGAGAGAAGAGGCTGCTTTGGAGACTGTCCGCTCACTGCAAATAAAAAAGCAATGAGAGAACAAATCTCCCATTGCTTTAAAATCATCATTAAACGATGCAAACAATGAGATAGCCCTCCAAGAAAATGAATTCTTGACAGCCCTACATTTCTTCAATGTACAGCCAGCGAATAAAATGAGTGGATTTTATTCACTTCGGCGACGCTCCCCTTTCAGCCCTCTTCTTAGATCCCATCGATCTCCGAAGGCTTACTCTTGAAGTTCGCACCTCTATCTTCAACAAACAACACGTTCATTTATTAAATTAGTCACATCTTAACAGACTTTTGGAAAAAGTACAATCTATTTTTTTAATGCTTCCATTAAAAGTTCAGCCGTCTGTTTTGGAATGCCCGCCTCCTGAAAGTCTTGGATAGAGGCTTCTTTCATCTTTTTCACAGAGCCAAAATGTTTGAGGAGCTGCTTTTTACGCTTCTCTCCGATACCTGGTACATCGTCTAAAATAGACTGGAATGCATTTTTTCCGCGCAGCTGCCGGTGAAAGCTAATGGCAAACCGGTGCACTTCATCTTGAATGCGCTGCAATAAGTAAAAGGCCTGGCTATTTCGCTCCAGCGCAACAATTTCAAGTGTATCTCCCATCATGAGATTTGAAGTCCGGTGTTTTTCATCTTTTACAAGACCTGCGACTGGGACAGACAAATTCAATTCATTTTCAAGCACATCGATGGCTGCGTTGATCTGTCCTTTTCCTCCGTCAATTAAAATTAAATCTGGCAGCGGCAGTTCATCCTTTAACACGCGGGTATATCGTCTTCTAATGACTTCACGCATGGATGCATAATCATCTGGTCCTGAGACGGTTTTAATTTTGTATTTTCGGTATTCCTTTTTATATGGCTTCCCGTCCTGAAAGACAACCATGGCAGAAACCGGGTCTGCTCCTTGAATATTGGAGTTATCAAACGCCTCAATTCTGTACGGCATATAAATATTAAGCGCATCCCCAAGCTGCTTCACCGCACCAATTGTCCGCTCTTCATCACGCTCAATGAGCGAAAACTTTTCTTTTAAGGCGATTTTGGCATTTTGATGGGCAAGTAAAAGTAAATCCTTTTTCTTTCCTTTTTTCGGCTGGTGAACGTTTGTCTCAAGTAATTGCTCAATCATCTCTTGATCGACACTGTCCGGCACCAAAATTTCCTTCGGCAGAAAATGGTTGTTCTTTTCATAAAATTGCCCCATAAACGTGAGGAACTCCTCTTCAGGGTCCTGATACATAGGAAACAGGCTGACATCACGTTCAATCAATTTCCCCTGTCTGATGAAGAAAACTTGGACACACATCCAGCCTTTATCATAGGCATAGGCGAAGACATCTCGATCTGATAAATCACTCATCGTCATTTTCTGTTTTTCCATCGTTGAGTCGATATAAGCGATTTGGTCTCTCAGTTCTTTTGCCCGTTCAAACTCTAAATTTTCAGCAGCTTCCTGCATCTTTTCGGTCAGTTCTTTTTTGATTTGCTGATGTCCTCCGTTTAGAAACCTTGTGATTTCGTCCACGAGCTGCTTATTCGTTTCCTCGGAAATGTCATACACACATGGTGCAAGACATTGCCCAAGATGATAATAAAGGCAGACACGGTCAGGAAGAGTGGCGCATTTTCTCAGGGGATATAAGCGGTCGAGCAGCTTTTTCGTTTCTCGTGCTGCTTGTACGTTTGGGTATGGACCGAAATATTTCCCTTTGTCCTTTTTTACATTGCGGGTGACGATCAGCTTAGGGTGGCGTTCATTCGTAATTTTTATAAATGGATACGTCTTGTCATCCTTAAGCATGACATTGTATTTTGGGTCATATTTTTTGATTAAATTCAGCTCTAAAATGAGCGCTTCGATATTAGAAGAGGTGACAATGTATTCAAAGTCTTCAATTTCACTGACAAGCCGCTGCGTTTTGGCGTCATGTGATCCAGTGAAATAAGAGCGCACCCTGTTTTTTAACACCTTTGCCTTTCCCACGTAAATGATCGTATTTTGTCTATCTTTCATTAAGTAACAGCCTGGTTGATCCGGCAGGACTGACAGTTTTTCTTTGATTAGTTTGTTCATATTTTCATCCGTCCTTGTTTTCCTCTTTCACTCCTTCTAGTGTATCACGAACATTTGTTTTATACCATGTTGAAAGAAAAGCGGCTCTCGTCTTTACGAGAACCGCTTCAATGATCATGCCGCTTGGACATAGATCGGTTTATAGATGTTTGTTGACAAGTTCAGCAAGTGCTTCTTTTGGTTTGAAACCAACAGAAGTTTCTACAACTTCACCGTCTTTTAAAACAAGAAGTGTTGGGATACTCATAACGCCGTATTTACCAGCAGTTTCTTGGTTATCGTCTACATCAATTTTTACAATTTTCATTTTGTCGCCCATTTCTTGATCAAGTTCTTCAAGAACTGGAGCAATCATTTTACAAGGTCCACACCATGGTGCCCAAAAGTCTGCAAGAACAACACCTTCTGCAGTTTCTTGTGAAAATGTTGCGTCAGTAGCTTTTACGATTGCCATTATTCATTCCTCCAATGTAAATTATGCTTTTTAGTATAGCATCTACCAATGTGACTTGCGAATGAAATGCTTACGAATCATTTTTTAGGAAATGAATTAAAAAACAAACCGTATAATCGCACCAATAACAACAATCGCACCGATGATCATTAGAATGGTTCTAAGCATATGACATGACACCCTTTCCGCTTCATTTACAATGTATGATGCCCCAACATTCTTCTCACCAAACATCGAAATATGCAATCAAGTGAGGTCGACAGTTATCATGACCACTGACATTGGCGGCAGCTCTACCGTTAATTCCCCGGGATTTACAGTCATTTGCTGAAAGTCTTTTGGCTGAACAGAATGAGGATCATCAAATGTATTATGCGCATTCATGCGATCAGCCGTCAGCACACGTCCAGTGACTTTCGTTTGTGCATCAACCCCTTCAATGGCAAGGGATACCTCTTTTTGTTCATGCGGATTCAGGTGACAGTAGCTAATATGCATCTTACCTGATGAACGCGAGGCTGACACACTGACCTGAGGAATTTTTTCACCTTTTCGTTCATACGGCGGTGAAACGAACTCCACTTCAAGCGCTTCTTCCTCTTGATGCACTTGAAACATGTGAAACACATGATACGTAGGTGTCAGAAGCATCTTTTCGTCCTTTGTTAATACCATCGCTTGCAACACATTAACCGTCTGAGCAATATTTGCCATATGAATCCGCTCGCAATGGCGATGAAAAATATGAAAATGGAGGGCGGATACAAGGGCATCTCTTAGTGTGTTTTGCTGATATAAAAACCCAGGATTTGTCCCTGGCTCTGGGTCATACCATGTCCCCCATTCATCAATAATCATCCCAATTCGCTTGTCTGGGTCATAACGATCCATGATTTCTCCATGGTCCTCGACAAGCCGTTCCATCTCATAGGCTTTTTTCAGTGTGATAAACCATTCATCCTCGTCGAATTCAGTCGCTGACCCTTTTTTCTCCCATGTACCAGGTACAGTGTAATAATGTAAACTGAGCCCATCCATCCACGGTGCAGCCCGCTCCATCAATACTTTCGTCCAATTCACGTCATTAGAGTTCGCGCCGCAGGCGATTTTATAAATACGCTGCCCGGCAAATTCTCTTACGTACGTTTGATAGCGTTTATATAAATCTGCATAGTATTCAGGCGTCATATTCCCGCCGCAGCCCCAGCTTTCATTGCCTACACCAACATAGGTCAGCTGCCAAGGTTCTTGTTTTCCATTTTGAATGCGCCAGTCGGACATAGGTGTCCCTTTTGGAAATGTCATGTATTCGACCCAATCGGCTAATTCTTGAACAGACCCGCTTCCCACATTGCCGCAAATGTATGGCTCACATTCAAGCAGCTCACACAATGCCATAAATTCATGTGTACCAAATGCATTGGATTCAACCGTCCCACCCCAATGGGTATTTACCATTGGCTTTCGTTCACTGAGATCACCTACACCATTTGCCCAGTGATACTCGTCTGCGAAACAGCCCCCCGGCCACCTCAGCACCGGAATATGTAATGCTTGAAGCGCCTTCAGCACATCAGTACGAATCCCGTCAATATGGTCAATCTCTGAGTCTTTTCCTACCCAAATCCCGTCATAAATCCCTCTTCCTAAATGCTCCTGAAAGTGCCCATAAATGTGTTTAGAAATGCGTCCGATCACGTCATTGACTTTTACTGTCCCCTTCACTTGTCAACCGCTCCTTTTTTTCTTGATTACATACAAAAAAACCCAGAATACCTAGGCATTCTGAGTGTATGAGCGTTACGAGTGGATATTCATCTTTTTTAACTCTTCATTCAAAAGCGGTACCACTTCAAACAAGTCACCGACGATTCCGTAATCGGCGATTTTGAAGATTTCTGCTTCTGGGTCTTTGTTGATCGCCACAATGACTTTACTGTTAGACATTCCCGCTAAATGCTGAATCGCTCCTGATATCCCGCATGCAATATAAAGGTCAGGTGTGACGACTTTTCCCGTTTGACCAATTTGCAGGGCATAATCACAATAGTCAGCGTCACAAGCTCCGCGCGAGGCTCCGACTGCTGCCCCGAGCGTCTCAGCGAGTTCATTCAGCGGTTCAAAGCCTTCCTTGCTCTTAACCCCGCGTCCTCCAGCAACAATGATCTTTGCTTCCGATAAATCTACACCTTCTGACGTTTTTTTAATGACTTCCTTCACGATCGTCCGAAGGTTCTGAATATCGACAGAAACCGGTGTGACTTCTCCGCCTCGTGACGCATCCCGCTCAAATGGCGCCACGTTGTTTGGCCGGATGGTCGCTAGAAGCAGGCGGTCTGTGGAAATGACTTTTTCGAAGGCTTTTCCAGAGTAAATCGGTCTGGTGAAAACAAGATGTTCGCCGGTAACGCTTACATCGATCGCATCTGAAATCAAGCCAGTCTGGAGACGTGCGGCTATTTTCGGCGACAAGTCTTTTCCGATAGACGTATGGCCAAAAAGCACAGCATCTGGATCGACCTGATCTAATATGGCTTGAAGCGCCTGCGCAAAACCATCTGACGTATAATATGAAAGGTGCGGATGCTCCACAATCATGACATGATCTGCTCCATAGTAAAGCAGTTCATCGGCTAGGCCTTTGACGTCATCCCCTATTAACACGCCAATGACCTCACCACCATCTGCCACTTTGTGAGCGGCAGCAATGGCTTCAAATGTCACATTTCTTAATTTACCGTCACGACTTTCTCCAAGTACAACAACTTTTTTACTCATCTTCAAGCTCCCCCTTGTTCTCGTGATATCGTAAAGTGGATGTTTAGATGACTTTTGCTTCATTTCTGAGTAGATCTGTCAGTTCTTTGACTTGATCCTGAAGCTCGCCGCTCAGCACCTTGCCACCCTCTTTTTTCTCCGGTAAGAAACGTTCAATTGTTTTGATTTTATATGGTACATCGTCTTCGTCCAGATCTAAATCATCAAGTTCCAATTCTTCTAAAGGCTTTTTCTTTGCCTTCATAATGCCTGGTAATGATGGATAGCGAGGCTCATTGAGTCCTTGCTGAGCTGTGACGACTAGCGGGAGTTCGGTAGAAATGACTTCCACATCACCCTCTGCATCTCGTTCAATCGATGCAGAGCCGCCGTCAATTTGAATACTTGTTATCGTTGTCACATATGAAAAGCCGAGTAATTCAGCAAGACGCGGAGCTACCTGTCCAGAGCCGCCGTCAATTGCTACATTCCCTGCTAAGATCAAGGAAGCTTCTTTGTCTTTTAAATAGTGATAAAGAATGGTAGAAGCTGAATATTGGTCCCACTCTTCTAGATCATCTTCCATGTTTAATAAGACGGCCCTGTCACAGCCCATTGCAAGCGCTGTTCTCAGCTGTTTCTCCGCATCTTCACCGCCAACTGTCACAACGGTCACTTCTCCCCCGTGCTCATCACGAAGCTGAATGGCTTCTTCAATGGCATACTCGTCATAAGGATTAATAATGAACTCTGCTCCATCTTCTTGAATTGCACCAGACTGAATAGAAATTTTCTCTTCCGTGTCAAACGTACGCTTCATCAAAACAAATATATTCATTTATTTCTCCCCCTTGTGTCGTACTTATCCCTTATTCCCCTTTAAAGTTCGGTTTGCGCTTTTCGATAAAGGCCTGGATGCCTTCTTTGGCGTCATTTGATTGGAAAACCTCACCAAACTTTTTGGCTTCCAGCTTCATTCCGCCGTCATATGAATACAGTTTTGTTGCGTTCAATAAATCAAGCACATATTCAAGTGATTTTGGGCTTTTCGCTGCAAATTTCCCCGCAAGTGTTTTGGCCGCTGTGAGCGCTTCTTCCTCTGTTTCTGCCAGCTTTGTAACAAGTCCGCAGGCAAATGCTTCTTCACCTGTAATCGGTTCAGCTGTTCCCATCATTTCAAGCGCTTTAGCAGAACCAACGTAGCGCGGGAGGCGCTGCGTGCCGCCGAATCCTGGAATAATGCCGAGGTTTAGTTCTGGAAGTCCAAGCTTCGCATCTTTTGTTGCGATTCGGATATCACAAGACATGGCAAGCTCAAGGCCTCCGCCTAATGCTGCTCCGTGAATCGAGGCAATGACTGGTTTTGGACATTGTTCAATCCGTTCAAAAACTTGCTGTCCTCTATCTGCGAGGCTTGCATAATCAGACTCTTCCTGTAAAGTGGTAAATTCTTTAATATCAGCACCTGCTGAGAAGAATCTGCCTTCTCCGTGAATCACAATCGCTCTTACTTCTTCATTCTGTTCCAGCTCATCGAACATGTCATTAAGCTCAGTGAGCAGCTGAGAGGATAAGGCATTTGCAGGTGGGTTCTGAATCGTGATGAGCGCTGTCTGTCCTTCATGATGTAAGCTGAGTATCTTTTCCATGTCAATCATCCTTTTTCACATTGTTTTTAGGATTGATGTATTCCGCTTAACAGCAGATCATGTACATTTTCTGCGAGTGCAGGCAGATCATACTTTTGATCATTCATGACCCATGTTGTTGCGGTTTCATCAATCGTCCCAAATACCATTTGTCTCGCTAAGCGGACATCTAAATTTTGTCTGAATTCTCCTGTTTTCTTTCCTTCTGTTAAAATTGACTCGAGCATATTTAAATACCCTTTTAGCACTTCATTGATTTTTTGCCGCAGCTCAAGGTTTGACTGCCTGAGTTCAAGCTGTGTCACAAGAGCCAAATGATGATTTTGCGCCAGCATGCGAAAATGCTCCTCAATCAACAGTAGAAGCTTTTCTTTGGCAGACGGCTTCTTTTGAATATCTGTTTCCATCCGTTCGATGAATTGTCCCATTTTTTCTTTGAACAATGAGATGAGAATATCCTCTTTGTTTTTGAAATAAAGATAAATGGTTCCGTCTGCGACCCCTGCTTGTTTCGCAATCTTTGAAACTTGTGATTGATGATAGCCATTCTCTGCAATCACCACAACTGCTGCATCAATAATTTGCATGTACTTCGGTCTTTTCTGCTTCAATGTGCTTCGTCCCTTTCTAAATTGAATGAGCATTCATTCATAACTTTATGTTAAAAAGAAACGGGTGATTTGTCAAGAGATCTTCTTCTTTCTTTTCAACCTTTATCATACCAGAGCAGGCTGTTATCATTCAAATCATCCGGCCGCTCGACCGGATGATAAAGGTCGTTATTTCTTTAATTGATCAACAGCTGTTTCAGATGATGAAGCGTGCTTTCTTTTTTCTTCTTCAATTAAAACTCTGCGCAAAATTTTTCCGACAGCCGTTTTAGGCAGTGACTCTTTAAATTCATACACGCGCGGTACTTTAAATGAAGCAATTCTCGTTCTCACAAAGCGATCGAGTTCATCCTCTGTTAAATAAGCATCCTTTTTCGGCACAACAAATGCTTTTACTGTTTCTCCTCTATAAGGGTCTGGTATACCTGCGACAACAACTTCTTGTACAAGCTCATGCTCATAAAGGGCTTCTTCGACCTCTCTTGGGTAAATATTATAACCGCTCGCAATAATGACATCCTTTTTCCGGTCAACGATATAGAAAAAACCGTCTTCATCCATATACCCAATATCTCCGGTAAAAAGCCATCCATCCCTTAATACAGCTGCTGTCTCCTCTGGCTGATTCCAATATCCTTTCATAACCTGCGGTCCTTTGACGATAATTTCTCCGTGCTCATATGGCTCTTTGAGGCCACCCGTTTCCTCGCAATAAATACCTGCGTCTGTTCCAGGCCACGGACAGCCAATGCTGCCTGTTTTATTCGCTCCCCATAAAAAGTTAGAATGGGTCACTGGTGAGGTTTCGGAAAGACCATACCCCTCCACTAAACGTCCTCCTGTTAATTTCTCAAAGTTCTGTTTGACTTCAACAGGAAGAGCCGCCGAGCCGCTTAAACATGCAGTAATGGACGACAGGTCATACTTTTCAATATTGGGATGATGCAGCAAGGCGATATACATGGTTGGTGCACCTGGAAAGAGTGTCGGTTTCTGTTTTTCAATCGTTTTGAGGGTATCAACTGCGTCAAATCGAGGAAGGAGAATCATTGAATGTCCTTCTTTGACAGCAAGATTTAATACAGTCGTCATTCCGTATACATGAAAAAACGGAATAATGCCGAGGATTCGTTCTTTTCCTCTTGTCGTTTTATACATCCAAGAAGCGCACATTTCAGTATTCGCTAAAATATTTTCATGCGTCAGCATGACCCCTTTTGGTAAACCGGTCGTTCCACCTGTATATTGCAAAACAGCGACATCCTCTTTCGGTTCAAAGGCAAGCTGCGGGATTTGTTCTCCTGATGATTCTTTCATGATTTGTGAGAAGTGATGAATGGTATCACTTTTCTCGACTTGGATGACCATTTTATTTTTTCTTTTTTGGACGATAGGAAACAGAATGTTTTTTGGAAATGGTAAATAATCCTGTAGTTTGGTGATGATCAAGTGTTCCATACTTGTCAGCGCTTTCATTTTATAGGCCTTTGGATACAATAAATCCAATGTAATCAGCACTTTGGAGCCGCTGTCCTCCATTTGATATGCCAATTCTTTCTCCGTATAAAGCGGGTTCGTTTGAACAACGATGCCGCCTGCAATTAAAACAGCATAATAAGAAATGACCGATTGAGGACAGTTTGGCAGCATAATCGCTACTCTGTCGCCTTTTTTCACGCCAATTTCCATCAGGTGACCAGCTAGTTTCAATGCGTCTTCTTGGAGCTGCTCATAGGTGATGTTTTTTCCTAGAAAATGAATGGCTGTATGCTCAGGTGCAGCCTCTGCGGAGCTGAATAAGTAAGATTGTAACGTCTCATTTGGGATGGTGAGTTCGTGGGGAATTTGATTCGGGTAATGCAGAAGCCAACGTTTATCTGACTGCATAAAAACCCTCCTTCCTGAACTTTCGTACTATTTTATTATAGCAAACTTTTCCTTAAGGCAGTTTGCTTTTTTCAAATAGAGCTTGGTTCCATGACCTCTTTATTTCTTCGCTGGTGTTTCGATCGATGCTCTTTTTCCTTCATGATGCCACTGTTCATATAATCCACCGATTGCACGGAATGACTCATTTACTCTCTCCACGATCTGTTGATGGATACTCGGATCATTAGGTAAATGTGTCTGGATGTTGTCGACTTGATACTGCCTCATCATGTCGATGTAGACTGTGAGAAAAATCGTGTCTTCTAAAATCCAGTAAATGACTTCATCCGCCTCTTTTGTTCTTTTGTGCAGCATTTGGATTCCTCGTTCATATTGAATGAGAATATAGCCGCTCGGATCAATTTGAACATAAGGGCTCAAATCATCAAAAAATCCAGTCGTTTGAAATGGACGTGCAATATACGGTTCATATATGTCTCTTGGCAGGGATGTTCTTTGGAGACATGTATCAATACACTTTATGATTTCGTCTTTTTGCAGAATTTGCTTCATATGATTCGCCGCCTTCGGGTGAGATAAAAGCTGCCAAGGGACCCCTGACAGCTTTCTCACTTTGTCTTTTTCATTTCACAGGAACATGTAAACGGCACCAATGACCGCAAAAGTGCAGGCAACTACGATTAAAACTTTTGCTAGCTTTTCCATGTCGTCTCCTTAAATGCCGGCTGCTACTACGTAAGACAGCCCAACTGAAATAATGAGTGAAATAAACCCGACCGCTCTATTATCATTCTCAATCTCTTTGTCTACTTTAAATCGTGGTGTTAAAAATTCAAAAATGAAATAGCTGACAAGCAGCATCACAAAGCCGTATACGCCCCATCCAATCATTTGCAGAAGGGAATTGTGCTGTGCAATAGAATGCTGAAACACATTCGCAATCCCAAAGATCTTTCCGCCTGTTGCCATGGCAACAGCTAAGTTCCCACGCTGAATCTCTTCCCAGTTTTTATAGGAGGTGACGAGTTCAAAAATGGTTAGAAATAAGACAAGACATAGAACGGCCACGCTGTAATAGGCGGCAATTTCCACAAGTTCATTTTCCCAAAAGGCTTTCATGCGTTTTCTCCTTTTTACTTTAATTCGACGATGGTAACGCCTGATCCTCCCTCGCCTTGTTCCCCAAAACGAGCATTTTTCACACTTCGGTGCTGTTTCAGTAATTCCTGAACCCCTTTTCTAAGGGCGCCAGTTCCTTTTCCGTGAATGATCGACACACGGGGATAACCGGCTAAGACAGCATCATCTAAATATTTCTCGACTCTGCTTAAGGCATTTTCATAACGCTCTCCTCTTAAATCAAGCTCAAGCGATACATGATAATCTTTTCCTTTGACTGCCGTAATGGCTTTCTCCTGCTTAAATTCAGGTGCCGATTTGATAAATTCCATGTCTTTTTCTTTTACTTTCATTTTCAGAATGCCCATTTGGACACTCCATTCTTTGTCACCTGTTTGTTCAAGCAGTGTTCCTTTTTGCCCGAGGTGAGCACCTTCACTTCGTCGCCTGATTTTAGCTGTCTTGCTGCTTTTTTCGCCGGCTCTGGCTTTTTCTTCCGGTCAAACTCAGGCACTGCTTCTTCAAGACGCTTTCTCGCATCGATGAGTTCATGCTCTTTGAATGAGCGATGCTCATTTTTTATCGAACGAAGCTCTTGAATGATGTCTTCTGCTTCTTTTGAGGCTTGTTCAATTTTTTCTGCCGCTTTTTGTTCAGCTTCTTCAAGCAGTTTGTCCTTTTGCTCATTCCATTCAAGAATTTGTCTCTGCAATTCTTTATGAAGCTTTTCTGCTTCTTTTCTATAGACTTCTGTCTCATGCAGCTCTTCTTCCGCTTGTTTCTTGCTGTCTTCTAATGAAGCAATCATTTGGTCTACTTCATTATGCTCGGCATGCATATCCGCTTTTGCCCGGTCAATGAGGTGATCTGGCAAACCAAGACGTTTAGAAATTTCAAATGCATTACTTCGTCCGGGCACACCGATGAGCAAGCGGTACGTTGGTGATAAGGTTTCAATGTCGAACTCCACGCTCGCATTTGTGACACCTTCTCGGTTATATCCGTAAGCCTTCAGCTCAGGATAGTGAGTCGTTGCGATGACACGTGCATTTGTTTGATGCACCTCATCTAAGATACTCATGGCCAGCGCGGCACCTTCAGCAGGGTCTGTTCCTGCCCCTAATTCATCAAATAATACGAGTGAGTTAGATGTCAAATTCTTTAAGATATCCACAATATTGACCATATGAGATGAGAACGTACTCAAGCTTTGCTCAATGGACTGTTCATCTCCAATATCAGCAAAGACTTGGTCGAATACAGCTACTTCCGAGCCTTCTTCAACTGGAATATGAAGGCCTGCTTGCGTCATAAGCGTCAAAAGACCAAGCGTTTTTAAAGTAACGGTCTTACCCCCTGTATTTGGACCAGTAATGACGATGGTTGAAAAATCTTTGCCGAGCTCAATGTCGTTTGCCACAACCTGATCACGAGGCAATAGAGGATGTCTTGCCCGTTTTAAATAAATCTCCCCTTGATCGTTCACAGCAGGCTTTGTGGCTTTTTCTGCCTTTGCATACTTGGCTTTAGCAAAAATAAAATCTAGCGTTTGAAGCTCCTTTACATTGTGAAGTAGTTCTTCAATGTGTTCTGACACGCTCGCTGTCAACATTTGCAGGATCTTTTCGACCTCTTGTTTTTCTTTTAAACGGGTTTGCTGCAAAGTGTTATTTAAATCCACGACCACTTGCGGCTCGATAAAAAGGGTTGCCCCAGATGATGAC
Organism: Bacillus sp. AM 13(2015); assembly: GCF_001518755.1. Classification (NCBI taxonomy): domain Bacteria; kingdom Bacillati; phylum Bacillota; class Bacilli; order Caryophanales; family Bacillaceae; genus Bacillus; species Bacillus sp. AM 13(2015). The sequence goes on from NZ_LKCP01000022.1 coordinate 28,743, forward strand.
TGATCGTGAACAATTCCGCCGTAATTCGAGCGGTACTCCTGCTTTACTGGAATCACAAACCGGTCATTACGAATAGTAACAATCGTGTCTGACAGCATTTTTGAAGCAGATTGTGAACGAATCATGGATTCTAATTTATCTCGAACTTTTGATTCAAGTGAGCGTAATTGAATCCGCAATGAACGAAGTGCCGAAGTGGCATGATCGAGAACTTCTCCATTATCTCCGATACAGCTTTCGATTTCTTTTCTGACTTCTGGCAGTAAAATCAGTGTCTCTGCATATGTATGAAGGCGCGGTATGTCTACACCATCTTCATACATAGACATGAGAAAATGTTTCATATTCTTCACAGCATATAATAGTCCTGCAATTTCCATGAGCTCAGATGGGCTTAATGTACTTCCGATTTCTGCCCGTTTGACCCCGCGTCTAATATCCGTTAGCCCGCCAAATGGCGCAGATCCCTTTAAACGGATGACATCCTGTGCTTCTGCTACCTCTTCCAGCAAATGCTGAATGGTTTCTATATCCGTCAGCGGCGTTAAATCCTGCGCTCTTTCTTTTCCTAATGAGGATGCGGTATAGGACATGACTTTTTCTTTTACTTTATGAAATTCTAATGATGCTAACACTTTTTGTTGCAGCATGGTCCAGCCTCCTAACGACTACCTGTCACGCGTTAAAAACTTTTTGATCTCGTTTAGAGAAAAAGTATTCACGACATTTGCTTTTGGTGTCCAGCCTTTTCTTGCAGCTGTTACACCAACTTCCATATGATCCAGCATGGCGATATTGTGTGCATCTGTATTGATCATGATGTTCACACCTGCTTCGTTTGCTTTCATTAAATGCTCTGTTTTCAAATCAAGTCTTGACGGGTTGCTGTTGAGCTCTAGTGCAGTTCCCGTTTTCTTCGCAAGCTCTATGAGCTGATCTATATTTAAGGCATAGCCGTCTCGTCTGCCGATCAAACGGCCTGTTGGATGTGCAATTAAATCTACATGCTGATTCCGCAGGGCATTTTCAAGGCGCTCCATGATGACTTCCTCCGGCTGAGAAAAGCTAGAATGGATAGACGCAATCACAAAATCCATGTCTGCTAAAAAGTCATCATCATAATCTAATGATCCATCCGGGAGAATATCCATTTCGACCCCTTTGAAAATGTGAAAATGCTCGAATTCTTGATTGAGCTTGTCAATTTCTTTTGCTTGCAGACGTAAACGTTCTTTTGTTAAACCGTTTGCTACTTTTAAATATTGCGAGTGATCTGTAATCGCCATGTATTCATAGCCTTTTGCGATACATGCCTCTGCCATTTCACGAATAGAAAATGCGCCATCACTCCAAGTCGAGTGCATATGAAGGTCGCCTTTAATATCTTTTAGCTCGACAAATTGCATACTTTCTTTATACGTATCAATCTCCGCTCCGGTTTCACGAATTTCTGGCGGAATGAGCGGAAGTTGAAAATGCGCATAAAAAGCGGCCTCGTCTTCGAACGTTTTTACTTCTCCAGTTTCAATTGTTTCCACACCATATTCACTAATACGCTCTCCGCGTTCCTTCGCCAGCTGACGCATTCGAATATTGTGGTCTTTTGAGCCAGTGAAATGATGCAGCGTTGTTGCAAATTGGTCTGTTGTCACAAGCCGGAAATCTACACTGATCTCAAAATCAAGGGCAAGAATGACAGATACCTTCGTATCACCGCTTGCGATGACGTCTTTGACATCTTGAAGTGCAACGAGCTGCTCTCTGACTTGTTCAGGATTGTCAGTCGCGATGATATAATCTAAATCTTTGACTGTTTCCCGTGCACGTCTTAAACTGCCAGCTCTTGAAAAACGAAGAATCCCCTTCATCTGTTCAAGCGCATGATCAATCCGCTCTGCCACATCTAATGCAAAGCCAATTGGCAGTCGTTCTGGCTGTTTTCCAGCCTCCTCAAGAGCGGCGAGTATCTTTTCTTCGGTTTTTTTACCGAAGCCTGCAAGCGCTTGTACTTTTTCCGCTTCGCATGCTTCTTTTAATGATTGTGCATCATGGACACCAAGCTCTTGGTAAAGCTTAGCAATCTTCTTCCCGCCAAGCCCTTGCAACTTTAAGAGCGGAACAAGTCCTTCAGGCACTTCCTTTTTTAATTGTTCGAGTGTTTCTGATTGTCCTTTTTCGATATACTCTGTGATCACAGCAAAGGTTCCTTTTCCAATGCCGGGTAATGCTAATAGATCATCTATTTGCGAAAGGCTGCGGTCGTCTTGTTCCAGTGCCGCCGCTGCTTTACGAAAGGCAGAAATTTTAAAAGGATTATCTCCTTTTAGCTCCATATATACTGCAATTGTTTCAAGAAGTTTGATAATATCTTTTTTATTCATCTCTCATCCTCCAGCCGCTTTGGCATCTTCCTATATAAATATACAAACTTTCCCTTCATCCTACAACTTTCTGTCATGGAATGAGAAAAAACTTCTCCAGGAAAGGAGAAGTTTTTAAACTCCATACGTCGACCATAGGTCTTTGACAAGACCGGACAGGTAAGGGGTGTTGTTTACGATCACATCTGCTAACATTGATTTGCTCATCATTGTCTGCAGTGCATCTACTGGAAGTAATGCAGCGACAAACAATAGAATAAACACAAATAAATAGGTTTCAAGAAATCCTAAAACACCGCCAAGCAGTTTGTTCACCTGTTTAATCACAGGTATACTTGCAATGGTTGTGAGCAATCCGCCAATGATGGCGAGCAGGATTTTGGTCAAGATAAACAGAATGATAAACGCAATGGTATTATAATAAGCTGTTTCTAGATTTCCACTAAAGAAAGCAAGCTGCGGTTGACCGCCGCTAAAATTAGGTGCTGGAATCCACGTAAGCTGTGGTGCAAGTGACTGATAAAACATGGAAGCCACTAAGATAGAAACAACAAAGCTGATCAATTTAATAAATTGAAGAATAAACCCGCGTTTTAGACCGACAAGCGTTCCCATAAGAAGCAAAAACAAAATGATGATATCGATCACGGTAATTTCATTCCTTTTCTTTTAGCTGAATCTCTAATTTTTCGTATTGCTCTTTTAATTTCAAGTAGTCGTGGACGACATTGACTGCTGTCAGTACAGCTAATTTGTTTATATCAAGGTATGGATTTTTTTCGTTTATTTCTCTCATTTTATCATCAACAATTGACGCAACATGTCGCATATGCATCTTCGTTTCTTGTCCGATGATCGTATAGGACTGTCCGTAAATCTCAACTGTTGTTTTCGTTTTACCGCCGTCAGACAACGTTTCTCCTCCATTCCACGAGAATCCTAGTCTCTATCATAACATGTTTAGACATTGAATGGAAAGACGAGCCCTTCCCTGTTATGGTACACTTTAGAAATCAATGATATCAAGGTAAAAAGGAGTTATCCACTGTGCCCCAATCCGTTTTAAAAGCAACATCAGAAGACCTCAAAAAGATGAAGAGCGCGTATGCGCACCATTTAACAGACACTTTGCCGCCAGGTGCCCTCTTTCAAGCAAAAGTCCCTGGCTGTACGATTACAGCCTATCGATCTGGGAAAGTGCTCTTTCAAGGACAAAAGGCAGAAGCTGAAGCCAGTCAGTTCAGCCACTTGCAAGCAGCTGATACGAAAAGTCAAAAAGCACCTGCTGTTACAAAATACAGTCCGCCGCCCGGCATCGCTTCCATGTCGGTCATCGGTTCAGACGAAGTAGGTACAGGTGATTATTTTGGACCGATCACAGTCTGTGCGGCCTATGTTGATGCCAGCCAGCTTGCTTTAATGAAAGAGCTTGGCGTAAAAGACTCAAAGGGATTAAAGGACCCTCAAATTATTAACATTGCCAAGGATCTCATCAAAACCATTCCGTTCAGCCTTCTCGTTCTCCGAAATGAAAAGTACAATACGATGCAGGAAAAGGGCATGAGTCAAGGAAAAATGAAGACACTGCTTCATAACCAAGTCATTACCTCTGTGCTAGAAAAACTGGGCGGACAGCAGCCTGAGGCTATTTTGATTGACCAGTTTGCAGAACCAGGCATTTATTTCAGGCATCTGGCTGGGAAAAAAATCATTCGGGAGCGGACGTATTTTAGCACAAAAGCAGAAGGCATCCATTTGTCAGTCGCTGCGGCTTCCATTATCGCAAGGTACGCCTTTTTAATTGAAATGGACAAGTTATCAAAGGCTGCAGGCTTTGACATCCCAAAAGGAGCCGGCCCTCATGTAGACAAGGCCGCCGCCAAGCTCATCAAGCTGCATGGTGAAGATGCTTTACGTCAATTTACAAAGCTGCATTTTGCCAACACACAAAAAGCGAAAAAAATGCTATAAAAAAAGCTAGGGCCCATGAGGCCTTAGCTTTTTTCTTTAACCGCGTAAGACGGCTTGATACGTATCTTCTAGTGCTTTCAATACTTTTGTATGAACAGCTGTGACTTCTTCCTCAGTCAACGTTTGTTCAGGGTTTAAATATTGAAGAGAGAATGCAACAGATTTTTTGCCTTCTTCCATATGTTCCCCTTCGTACACATCAAATACAGAGAGGTCTGTGAGTAGATGACCACCTGCTTCATAGATGACTCGCTCCAGCTGTCCGCTTGAGATATGCTGATCGACAACAAGTGCGATATCTCTTGTCACAGCAGGGAATCTCGGAATCGCTGTATATTTCATATCCTTCGTTTCAGATGTCATCACATCTGTTAAATCAAACTCGAACACATACGTTTCTTTTAAATCCAATTCTTTTTCAACAACTGGATGCAGTGCGGCAACAAAGCCAATGACTTTACCATTTAAGTGAACATCTGCTGTTCGACCTGGGTGAAGACCCTCACGCTCTGCTTGAACATATGTGATTTGGTCTGACACACCAAGCTTTTCGAACAATCCTTCAGCAATTCCTTTCGCTACATAAAAATCGACGGCTTTTTTCTCGCCCTGCCAAAGATTTTTATGCCATAAGCCTGTCAGCGCACCAGCGACATGTTCTTTTTCCACTGGTTTTGCTCCTTCAGCTTCTGCTAAGAAAACAGATCCCGTTTCATAAAATCCAAATGAATCGGCTTGTCTTGCCAAGTTATATGCTACAGAATCAAGTAAGTTTGGCAAAAGACTTTGTCTCAGCACACTGCGTTCCTCACTCATTGGCAGAGAAAGCCTCGTTTCATAAGCTGGATGCAGGGCAAAAGCTGTGGACTTATGCTGATTCGTCAATGAATACGTAATCGCTTGAGAAAGTCCTGCGCCCTCTAAGAAACGTCTTACCTTTCTGCGCTTCACTTGGTATGGCGTGAGACCGCCAACCGTGCCAGCTGTTGCAGGCAGTGTAGATGGAATATTATCGTAGCCGTATAATCTTGCAACTTCTTCAATGAGGTCTTCTTCAATCGTAATATCCATTCTGCGGGAAGGAACTGTTACGACAAGAACATCATTTGATTCGCCCACCGTGAAGCCTAGTTTGTTGAAAATCTGAACCATATCTTCTTTTGAAATGCTCATTCCAAGCACCTTGTTCACACGCTCAGTTGATACGTGGATGACATTCATACTTGCTTCAAGGTGATTTTCCTCAACTGTACCGCTTAGCACTTCGCCGCCTGCATACATGCTGATCAATTGAGCTGCTCTTTCTGCTGCCGACTTCGTACGCTGCGGATCGAGTCCTTTTTCAAATCGTGTGCTTGATTCACTGCGAAGTCCTAAGTCTCTAGATGCTTGACGGACTGTTTGACCGTTGAAATATGCCGCTTCTAAAAGAATCGTCGTCGTCTCATCACGCACCTCTGATTCAAAGCCGCCCATGACGCCTGCTACCGCGTGCGCTTTCGTTCCATTTGTAATGACAAGATGCTTTGATGACAATGTACGCTCTTGTTCATCGAGTGTTTGAATGATTTCGCTATCAGTTGCTTTACGAACGACCACCTGTTTTGAACCAAAGCGGTCATAATCAAAGGCATGAAGCGGCTGGCCGTATTCAAGCAGTACAAAATTTGTAATATCCACGACGTTGTTAATTGGACGAATGCCTGCATTCATCAATCTTGTTTGCATCCAAAGCGGTGCTGGTCCAACCTTTACATTTTTAATGATCTTTGCTGCATAAAGTGGATTCGCTTCTTGATCCTCAATTTTTACAGAAATATAGTCTGCTGCTTTTTCAGAAGAAGTGTCATGTGCTGTTTCAGGAAGATTGATGTCTCTTCCTAAAATGGCCGCAACCTCATAAGCGACACCTAGCATATTCAGGGCATCCGCACGGTTTGGTGTTAAGCCAAACTCAAGTACTGCATCATCTAATTGAAGTGCTTGAAGAGCATCATCCCCTGGTTTCACGTCATTCGGGAAGACAAAGATGCCTTCTGCATATTCTTTTGGTACGAGCTTGCTCTCTACGCCTAATTCTTGCAGAGAACAAATCATGCCAAGAGACTCTTCACCGCGCAGTTTTGCTTTTTTAATTTTAAAGTTGCCAGGAAGGACTGCACCAACTGTTGCGACGGCCACATGCTGTCCTTTCTCCACATTCGGAGCCCCGCAAATAATTTGCACCGGTGCGTCTTCGCCGATATCAACAAGACATTTGTTTAATTTATCTGCATTCGGATGCTGTTCACGTTCAATGACGTGTCCAACGACAACCCCTTTGATGCCTTCACCTTTATATTCAACGGCTTCCACTTCAATTCCGCTTCTTGTGATTTTTTCTGCTAATTCATCCGGCTTGATGCCTTCTAAATCGACATAGTCTTCTAACCATTTATATGAAACAAACATGTTGATTTCCTCCTCTTAGTCCTGCTTGAATTGCTTTGTGAATCTAATGTCATTTGTGTAGAAATGACGAATATCATCAATGCCGTATTTCAGCATCGCAATCCGTTCCACACCCATTCCAAAAGCAAAGCCTTGGTAAGTTTCTGGATCAAATCCGCTCATTTTCAGGACATTCGGATGAACCATTCCTGCACCTAAAATCTCGATCCAGCCTGTTCCTTTACATACAGAGCAGCCCTTCCCGCCGCATTTAAAGCAAGACACATCGACTTCAACAGACGGTTCTGTGAATGGGAAAAAGCTTGGACGCAGTCTAATTTCACGATCTTCTCCAAACATTTTTCTTGCGACTGTCTCCAGCGTTCCTTTTAGATCACTCATGCTAATATTGTGATCGACGACAAGCCCTTCAATTTGCATAAATTGATGTGAATGAGTCGCGTCATCACTGTCACGTCTATATACTTTCCCAGGACAGATGATCTTCACAGGACCTTGTCCTTTATATTTCTCAAGTGTACGTGCTTGCACTGGTGATGTTTGTGTTCTCATCAGTGTATCTTCCGTAATATAGAAGCTGTCCTGCATATCACGTGCTGGATGCTCCTTTGGAAGATTCAATGCTTCAAAGTTATAGTAATCCGTTTCCACTTCAGGACCTTCTTCAACGGTATAGCCCATTCCGATAAATAAATCTTCAATGTCTTCGACAACTATCGTTAATGGATGTCTTGCCCCTATTTTGATTGGACTTGCCGGCAAAGTAACATCGATCGTTTGAGAAGCAAGTTTTTTCTTTACTTCTTCTGCTTCCAGCTGTTCATTTTTTTCAGCAATGGCACCAGCAATCTGCTCTCTTACTTCGTTTGCGAGTGCACCCATTTTTGGTCTTTCTTCCGCGGAGAGCTTGCCCATTCCGCGAAGTACTTCTGTAATCGGTCCTTTTTTCCCTAAATATTGAACCCGAATGTCATTGACCTCTTTGAGCGAGCTAGCTGCTTCAACCTTCGCTATCGCCTCTGTTTCAAGCTGTTTTAACGTTTCTTGCATGAGTGTAATCCTCCTTTTGATATACAAAACCGCTCGGATAAACGGCTGTTTGATCGTTTGAAGACAATAAAAAAACCCGTCCCTCCATAAAAGAAGGGACGAGTTGTGGTCGCGGTACCACCCTTGTTAAGCACAAATGCATGTGCGAATAAGCTTCATTGACATAACGGAATCAAACGAATCCGGTTCACCTTTACGCAAAGCAACGCCTGCGGTCCCGGTGACAACTCCAGAGGTGAATTCCTGTTTCAGCATTCCTTAAATGCACTTTCAGTCTACGATGCATTCTCCCTATAAGGCCGCTTCTTGAAACAATCTTCCTCTATCATGGTTTTTAAAATATTAGTTTTATTATAGTGAAAATGAACGCATGTTGCAACATTATCCGCGCAAATGATAGACAAGAACAGCTGCTGCAACAGCTACATTTAATGATTCTGCCTGCCCATACATTGGTACATATAAATTTTGGTCTGTCATTTGCAGAATCTCTGGATCAATACCAGCTCCTTCATTTCCAACAATTAATGCAAATGGGCCTTCTGCCGTTACGCTTTTATACTCTTTCGCATCTTTTAAGGCACTGCCGTATACAGGTAAGCCTCGTTCTTTCAGTTTCATGATTGCCTGTTGAAGGGATTGCTTTAAGATAGGCAGGTGGAAATGAGACCCTTGTGCGGAACGGAGCGTTTTTCCGTTAAACGCATCAACTGTTCCTTCTCCTAAGATCACAGCATCAAGACCAGCGGCATCTGCTGTTCGAATGAGTGTGCCTAAATTCCCCGGATCCTGCACTGCGTCTAATAAAAGAAGCCGTTCAACCTTCTTTTCTTCAAAAACAGGAACTGTACAGACAGCGGCAATGTGCTGAGGCGTTTCTGTTTCTGTCATGGCAGAAAAGGCCTCTTCGCTCAGTTCATAAAGCTCAATGTCAGGCTGGATATGAGGAGGAAGCCTATCGGGCGAAGTGACCATTAATTCCTTCACAATCCCGCTCTTTAATGCTTCTTCGACTAAGTGTATTCCCTCAACGAGAAACAGCCCCGTTTTCGTTCTTTCTTTTTTCGTATGGAGCTTTTTCCACTGTTTAATGTTTGTGTTTTTAGCTGATTCTATATATTTCAAGCGACGTTAACTCCTTTAATTATCATGAATTTATTATATCTCATGCACACTACATAATAAACCTGTCTTTGAGACAGAATAGGGCTATTACCATCAAAAAAGGAGTGTGGGCAATGGATTTTAATTTAAGAGGCGCAGTCATTCAAAACATTACTGGCCATAATCAAGAACAGCTTGAACATACGATTTTAGATGCTATTCAAAGCGGCGAGGAAAAAATGCTGCCAGGTCTTGGCGTGTTGTTTGAGGTGCTATGGCAAGAAGCATCAGAAAACGAAAAAAATGAGATCCTTGAAACACTAGAGCAAGGCTTAAAGCCTCAGCAGCAGCAATAAAAGAAGCCGGTTTGCTTATAAAAGCAAGCCGGCCTTTTTCATTTAGCCAGTGATAGGCGTTTCCATTCGAAGCGCTGGATCACGCCAGATTTCAACCCATTTTTTAATCGCAAACACAATAATCACAAACCCTAAGATCAGCATGATGATCGAAAGCACCGCATTCAGCACACTATAGCCGGATGCTTCAGGATTGAGATATACATTCGCTACCATCCAATAGCCTGCATAATTTACCGTCACATATAAGTAAGCAAGCGGAATTAAACAAGTCAGCATATAACGTCTTTTATCTGCAATTTTTAATACAACCGTTGCCCCGATGATCAACCCAACCGAAGCCATTAACTGGTTTGAAACCCCAAACAGCGCCCAAATAGACCCGATGTCACCTGAGTAAAGTAAGTATCCCCACATAAAACAAGCAAGAGCACTTGCAAACACCGAACCTGGTACCCAGTCAGTTCGTTTAAGCGGTTTATATGCTTCACCTAAGAAGTCTTGAATCAAATAGCGTGCCACACGTGTCCCCGCATCAATAGCCGTTAAAATAAAAACAGCCTCAAACATAATGACAAACTGGAAGAAGTAAGAAGCCAAATGACTAAAGAACGGAATTCCCGTAAAGATATACGCCATCCCTACCGCTAATGTTACGGCACCACCCGTTCTTCCTTCTAAATCAAGGCCGATTTCCTTACTCAGCTGCGGAAGGTTTTCAACGCTCATACCGAGTGTCCGGAACACTTCTGGCGTACTGTTTATCGCAAAATAATCTCCTGGATGCAGGGCCGTAGCCGCAATTAAAGCCATAATCCCAACTAAGCATTCGACCAGCATTGCACCAAACGCAACAGGCTTCATATCACTCCAGCGGTCCAGCATCTTAGGTGTTGTCCCTGAACCAACAAATGCGTGGAAACCAGAAATGGCACCGCAAGCAATGGTAATCGAAATAAATGGCCAGACAGGACCAGCTAATACAGGTCCTCCTCCGTTCACAAACTCTGTAAACGCCGGGAATTGAATGGACGGATTCACCACAAAGATGCCGGCAATCAGCGCAATGAATACACCAATTTTCATAAAACTACTTAAATAGTCCCTCGGTGCAAGCAGCAGCCAAACTGGCAGAGCCGCAGCAAAAAAGGCATAGATCGGCAGGGCAAGAGCAAGCGTTTTTGTATCAAGTGTTAAAAAATCACCTAGTGCCGTTCCTTGAATATTTGGACCAAGGAATACACCAAACATCAGCAAAATAAATCCCGCAGATGTCGCCAGCTTTAAATTGCCTGTTTTTTTATAATACAGACCAACTCCCATCGCAATCGGAATCGTGATTCCAACTGCAAATGTCCCCCAAGGGTTTCGTTCTAAAGCATGAAGCACAACCATAGACAAACCTGCCATTGTGATTGTAATAATAAACAGCATCGCAAGCCCTGTACAAAACCCTGCAACAGGCCCCAGCTCTTCCTTCGCTACCTCTGATAATGATTTCCCCTTTTTACGCATCGACGCAAATAAGACGACTAGATCATGTACAGCTCCGCCTATGACTGCACCAATTAAAAGCCAAAGGAGACCAGGTAAATACCCAAATTGAGCGGCTAAAATCGGACCCACTAACGGACCAGCAGCTGCAATCGCAGCAAAGTGATGCCCAAATGTGACCCATTTATTTGTCGGCACATAATCTTTCCCGTCCTCTAGTAGGTGAGCCGGTGTAGGATGATCATCTGTCACCTTTAATACCTTGACCATCATAAATGTGCCATAAAGACGATAGGCAATCGCTAAAATACACATAGATCCTATTACAATTGTAACCGCATTCATTTAACCATCCCCTTTGTATAAACAATTTGTTACAAATATAACATAAATTGATTGATTTTTCTTTTTTTAAAACCAAGTTGACAAATAAGAATAATATGTTTATTCTTAAGGTAGCTTCACCTACTTCCATAAACTCTCTTTTGGCAGGGCATTCTATGGCTCTGTCCTTTTTATTGCTTTCATCTTACAAAAATAAACGCTTGATCACATGTGCCTTATTCACTAGGAAACGTTCTCTTCTTTTACCAAAAACAGTTCTTTTGGCGCATCTCGAAAAAACATCGTTCATTTCCTGGGAAATTCAATAAAAAAAGCCTTTCCCCTGTACTGAGGAAAGGCTTCCTTACTTATGAACCGTACGTAATTTGTTCGACGGTTTTTTGATCAAGTCTTTTGATCACTTCTGTTAAAAGCTTCACTGCATTTTCATAATCATCTCGGTGAATCATTGCAGCATGGGTATGAATATATCTGCTCGGAATTCCGATAGATAGTGATGGAACACCATGACCCGTTAAATGAATACCGCCAGCATCTGTCCCGCCGCCAGGCATTGAGTCATATTGATAAGGAATGTTCAGCTCATCCGCTGTTTGGACAACAAAATCACGAAGTCCTTTATGAGAGACCATTGAAGCATCAAATACAACAATCGTTGGGCCTTTGCCAAGTTTGCTTGTTGCTTCTTTCTCAGTGATGCCTGGTGTATCTCCTGCCACACCTACATCAATGGCAAATCCAATATCAGGCTGAATTGTAGCCGCTGCTGTTTTAGCTCCGCGCAGGCCTACTTCCTCTTGGACAGTTGCGACGCTGTAAGCAATATTCTCATGCTGAGCGTTGTGTAAGTTTTTCATGACATCAATGGCCACGGCACATCCAATGCGGTTGTCCCATGCTTTTGCAAGGAGCATTTTTTCATCATTCATGACTGTAAACTCAAAGTAAGGAACGATTTGATCTCCAGGCAGCACACCCCACTCCATTGCCTGTTCTTTGCTTGACGCCCCAATATCAATAAACATATCCGTAATCTCAATTGACTTTTTGCGAGCTTCAGGTGACAAGACGTGTGGTGGTTTAGAACCAATGACCCCTGTAATCTCTCCCTTTTTCGTTACAATGGTGACACGCTGGGCCAGCATGACCTGTGACCACCAGCCGCCGACTGTTTGAAAACGAATGTAGCCTTTGTCATCAATTTTTGTCACCATGAACCCTACTTCATCTAAGTGACCTGCGAGCATAATTTTAGGCCCGTTTGCGTTTCCTTCCTTCTTAGCGATCAAGCTGCCAAGGCGGTCTGTAGAGACTTCATCTGCATATGATTCTATGTATGTCTGCATGACTTTTTTGACATCACGTTCATTTCCTGGGATCCCTTTTGCATCCGTTAGGTCTTTCAGCATAGTTAATGTTTGATCTAGCTTTGTCATTCCATTTATCCTCCTTTATCTTCATGGTGCATTCTTATTATACAAAACCTCTTTCGTTCAATACGATCTTTTTATGAATATTTTTTCGTTTTACGAAATATTTTTTAAAAAAAGTTGAAACCTTTTGGCGTTTTCATTCGTAGTACATCAGATAACGGTATTGGAGGTGCATCCTGTCATGTTTGTAATCCTCATGAGACTAGCTCTTGTTGCACTGCTTGTCTACATCTTCTACATGGCGGTAAAATTCTTCTCAAATCCGAGAAGAAAGCTGAAACAAGCACAATTAAAAGAAGGCTTTTATTTTATGGACGAACAGCAAAACGCGCGCAAAAACTTTAATTTCGTCTATAAAGGTGTCTTGTTTGAAGGGGAGAAGCATGTTCCTTCTAAGGATCATCCTCTGTTTGTCCACTCCATTTACGTTTGGACGGAGTCACCTGAGAAGCTGAGTGAATTTACATTAGAAGACTTTGAAAAACTAGAGGAAAACATTATCGAGCGTTATCCTCAAACCAAAATTGATTGGGATCAGCCCATTAAAAAAATCAAACAAAAAAAAGGAGCAGACACGCCGTCCTGATGGCGTCTGCTCCTTTTTCAAGTAACTTGGATATATCCCAATAGGATCAACTGCAAAATCATTAATACAGGCATGCCGATTTGAAAGGCAGGATGCTTTGTTTTATGCCGGAAATACTGCATTCCCAGATACGATCCAGCGGCGCCAAAAAGCACCGCAGCACTCCATAAATGCGCCTCTGAAATTCTCCATTTATGTGCTTTGGCCCGGCGTTTGTCCTCACCCATGAGAAAAAAGCCGTAGCCATTCACTAAAATAAGCAGCAGGATCAAAGCCATATTCATTCATTTCACCTCACATGATGAGAAAAAAAGATCACCCCTCGAAGGAATGATCTTTTATAAAACTTACTTGTCTAGTTGTGCTTTTGCAGCATCAGCAAGCTGATTGAATGCATTTAGGTCATTCACAGCAAGGTCAGCAAGCATTTTGCGGTTTACTTCGATACCAGAAAGCTTTAAGCCATGCATTAAACGGCTGTAAGAAAGACCGTTCATACGAGCTGCAGCGTTGATACGAGTGATCCATAGTTTACGGAAGTCACGTTTTTTCTGACGACGGTCACGGAAAGCGTAGTTTCCAGATTTCATCACCTGTTGGTTTGCTACTTTGTATAATCTATGTTTTGAACCGAAATAACCTTTTGCTAATTTAAGAACCTTTTTACGACGCTGACGCGACACAGTTCCGCCTTTTACTCTTGGCATTGTAATTCCCTCCTATGATTCCTATTCCAAATTACTTGATGTTTGCAAGTTGTTGTTTGATACGTTTGAAATCTCCAGCACTTACGATTGCGCTCTTACGCAATTTACGTTTTTGCTTTGTAGATTTGTTAGCGAACAAGTGACTTGTGTACGCATGAGAACGTTTAAGTTTACCAGAACCTGTTTTTTTGAAACGTTTAGCAGATCCGCGGTGAGTTTTCATTTTTGGCATTGGATGTTTCCTCCCTCTGTTACTTTACTTTTCGACTTTTGGTGCAAGCATGAGGAACATGCTGCGTCCGTCCATCTTAGGTTTTGTTTCTACTGTTGCTACTTCAGCGCAAGCTTCAGAGAAACGGTCTAACACGCGCTGTCCGATTTCTTTATGCGTAATCGCACGGCCTTTAAAGCGGATAGAAGCTTTCACTTTATCTCCCTTTTCAAGGAATTTGATTGCATTACGGAGCTTCGTGTTAAAATCATGTTCATCGATTGTCGGGCTCAACCGAACTTCTTTTAAGCTAATGATTTTTTGATTCTTACGTGCCTCTTTTTCCTTCTTCTGCTGTTCGAATCGGAACTTACCATAGTCCATGATTCGGCAAACAGGTGGTTTTGCATTTGCAGCAACTAACACAAGGTCAAGATTAGCTTTAGCAGCAATTTCCAGAGCTTCCTGGCGGGTTTTAATCCCAAGCTGATCGCCATTTTGTCCGATCAAACGAACTTCACGCGCACGAATACCTTCATTAACTAATTGATCTTTGCTAATAGTGAGCCACCTCCATGAGATTTTGAATTGAGTTCACAATTCATTTTGACCATTTCGTTGTATGTTTTACAGGCAAACAAAAAGTGTGGGCATATAAAACACCCACACTGCGAACATTTGCATGAAAAAATAAATGTACGGTCAACCTGTCAACTACAAACATGTGTCAATCAGGTGAGAAGCGGGTGCTTCTGCTTGTGATATCTATTCAATTCGTTAACTATTCTACACAATTTTCATTTGTCCGTCAAGTAACCGAACTCTTGAAACAACTTTTTCAGTGTAACATGATGAAACGAATTGGGCAAGACTTTTTCACACAATGCCGCCATCAAAGAATCAATTGCATAAAGATTGGGATGACGATAACGGTCACAACACCTACGACCACAACGGCGATACTTGCCATAGCTGCTTCTACTTCTCCCATCTCAATTCCAACAGAAACTCCAAGTGCATGTCCTGATGTACCAAGTGCAAGACCTTTTGCCACTGGGTTTTTAATGCGGAACAATTTTAAGAAGAAGGCACCTAGTGCATAGACAATGACGGCATTAAATATGACCGCAAAGGCTGTGATATCTGCAATTCCGCCAATATCTTTTGCAATCGGGAGAGCAATCGCTGTTGTCGCTGCTTGTGGAAGCATGCTTTTCATCACAGCCGCATCTAAATGAATTCCTTTTGCTACGAGATATACGATCGTAATGGAACAAAGTGAACCTACAAAAATAGCGGATAAAATTTGCCACCAATATTTTTTAAGCAAGGCTCTTTGCTTATAAAGCGGGATAGCGAAAGCAATCGTGGCAGGCTCTAAGAAAAATTTGATAATCTTGCCGCCCTCATTATAATCTGCGTAGGAAAAACCACCAACTTTCAAAAATAAAATGCCCAGTACCATCGCCACAAACAGCGGGGTAAACAAGAAGAAACCTTTTGATTTTTTAAATAAGAATGTCCCTATTCCAAAAGCGACTAATGAGACGACAATGCCAAAATAAGGACTCATTGTACTTGTACCCATTTTGCATCTCTCCTTTAATGCGTACTTGAAGCTGGTTTATTTGAATGAGAAGGAGCAGATTTACTCTCCTTTGTCTCTTTACGTTTCTGTGGTCTTTCTGATAATTGCATGAGAAGCTGTGAAAACAGCCCTGTCGCTGCAAGTAGCATAATGGTTGCAATGATAATGACACCGACTACTTGCACACCTACTTCTTGCATGACACCTAGTGATTGAATAACTGAGATCCCAGAGGGAACAAATAGAAAGCTAATGAGTCCTGTCAATGTTGTACCTAATTGCTCCACCTGCTCCAGTTTGACAATTTTCGTTGTTAACAAAACAAATAATAGAACCAAACCAATCACGGATGCGGGCATCGGAATCGGTAAATACATTGAAATGAGATTAGAAACGAACATTACGGTTGCAAAAATAAATGCTTGAGATAGAAATCCATATACTTTCGTGGCACTCATGCCCCTTCACCTCTTTCTTCGACTGCCATAAGTATACGGCATGAAATAAACGAATAAAGCGTTTACAATAAAACTCACCAGATTCAATGACTGAAATGCAAAAAACGAGTATTGAAATACAAACAAAAAAAGCCCTCCTACTCTAGCAGGAGTGACTTCTTTAATTCTTTGGCATATGTGCGGCTGACAGGAATGATGGACCCGTCTGTCATATGCAGATTGTACGTCGAATTAAACCACGGCTGTACTTCTTTCATATGAGAGGTATTCACGATATAGCTGCGATGGACCCTCATAAAATAAGCCTCAGGAAGTTTCTTTTCAATGACCACCAGCGGTTCTGTGACCTCATACATGTGATCCTTTGTTTTCACAACCTTTTTCCCCTCGCTTAGTCCTACATACATGATCTCTTCAACTTGCAGGATCACAATAGAGTCATCAACTGAGATCGCTAATTTTTGCTGATGGGGTATTTTCTCATCTGACAGCTGGTGCTCTTGCGTTTCAACAGATTTCCATTTTTTAAACTTTTGAATGGTCTGGAGCAAACGCTCTTCATCGAATGGTTTTGTTAAGTAATCAAGCGCACTTACCTCAAACGCCTTCAGCGCATATTGATCAAAGGCTGTCGCAAATACAACCGCTGGCGGATCAGACATCCGGTTGAGCCTTTTGGCAATATCAAATCCATTCTCACCAGATAAATCAATGTCTAAAAAGAGCAGATCCGGCTTCTGATCGACCATCCGATCAAAAGCAGATTCTATATTTTCTGCTTCCTCTATTTGAACTTCCTCTTTCGTTCTTCGTAATAAGTATTTTAATTCATCTCTTGCTAACACTTCATCATCTACAATTAATACCTTTATCAACGAGAATCATCCTTTTTTACATAATCCATTGGAATGCGAAATGAGATGTCAGTGCCTTGGTCACTATGAATCGATAAAGCAGCTTGTCTGCCAAAAATCCCTCTTAACCGCTGATCTAAATTAAAAAGGGCTGTCCCTGTTCCTTCTAGTGATTCGACAGGCGCTTTTAATAGTTGAGCCATCTTATCATCTTCAATTCCCTGCCCATTATCTGTTACTTTCATATAAACATGCCCATCTTTCATCAAAGCGGATACGATGACTTCACAATTTGTTTGATGTTTAGGAAAAGCATGTCTCACAGCGTTTTCAACAAGCACCTGAATCACAAAGGGCGGAATCATCACCTGCTCCAGCTCCTTTTCAATTTGAAAGGTCACATGGTACTTATTTGGAAATCTTGCTTGTTCAAGTGACAAATATGCCTCCACATGCTGAATCTCTTTATGCATCGGAATCAGCAGCTGGCGGGCACCTTGCATATTTGAGCGAAAATAAATACTTAGCTGCAACAGCAGCTTCCTTGCCATCTCCACATTGGTTCTGCACAAAACAGAGATGGTATTAATGGCGTTAAATAAAAAGTGCGGGTTCACTTGTGCTTGAAGGGCTTTGATCTCTGCATCTTTTAGCAGGCGGCTTTGGGTTTCCGCCTCTCCAAGCTCAAGCTGTGTGGAAAAAAGCATCGCCAAACCTTCTGCAAGCTCCTCTTCCACCCTGCTTAATCCGACCGGAGAATTGAAATACATTTTTAACGTCCCGATCGTTTGACCGTTTGAAGTGAGCGGCAGCACGATTGCGGCTTCAAGAGGGCAATGGGCGACGGAACAATTGATTTCGCCCTTCGAATGTGCCTTCATAATCTTGCCGCTCATCAAGACTTGTTTCGACAGCCCCGTAATCAGGCTTTTAGATGGAATATGATGATCTGTTCCATCTCCGACATGCGCTAAAATCTTTTCTGTATCTGTTAAGGAGACCGCATCTGTTTCAGTCAACCGATGAATGATCTCCGCCACACTTTTACAAGACTGTTCATTTAAACCTTGGCGGAAAAAAGGCAGTGTTTGATCGGCGATCAAAAATACACGATGCGTCTGCATCGCCTTTGCCTGCTCTTCTTGCCGAATGACTGACTGTAAAATAGATAAAAAGATAAAGCTGCCGATTCCATTCACAAAAATCATCGGCAGGGCAATGATACTGACTAGCCCCCATGCATCGGCGAATGGTCTTGCAAACAGAAGGATAATGATCATCTGTAATGATTCCATCGCCACACCAAAAAGGGCTGCTTGGCGAGGTGTCACCATTCGATTCCTCCGCTTAAACCTGCTGCCGACATAACCTGCAATGACACCGGCTAAAATGGAAGAAATCGCACAGCTGAGCGCGGTGCTTCCTCCAAGGGAATAGCGATGAATTCCAGCTAAAAGCCCTGCGCCAATCCCTACAAACGGCCCCCCGATCAAACCGCCCATTTCGATCCCCATAATTCTCGTATTGGCGATAGAGCTTGACGAGCCGAGATGATAAGAAAACTCATGATTCATGACAATTTGCTGCTGAATTTCAATTCCTGTGTAATTGCTGATAATGCTAAAAGAAGCAAAAATGAAGACAAGGATTGCCTTTTTCCGAAATCCTTGATTATGTAGCAATAGATTGCGAAAGCCCTTCACATGAGCAAGCACAAATCCTAGAATAACGATGATCCCTACACGCTCGATCATCATGATAATTAAATGAAGCAAACCGGCCACCTCAAATGATGTATGTCATATCTACTGTCTTTCTATTCTATCATGTGCGGTCAATGATCAAAGATCTCTCAAATCTTTTCTTTATTGGCCTCTTCTTCTATTGTAAAATGAACATGAGCCTGTCACTTGCAATTGAAGGTAACACATACATAACAAGGGAGAAGATCATGAAAGCCGTATTTTTCGATTTAGATGATACTTTACTTTGGGACGAAAAAAGCATTCACACAACTTTTCAGGAAACTTGCCGGGAAGCGGAAAAGAAATATGGACTCGATCCAGAATCATTTGAACAGATTGTACGTGAAGAAGCAAGAAAGCTGTACTCTTCCTATGAAACATATGATTATACTGTCATGATCGGCATTAATCCTTTCGAAGGACTGTGGTCCAATTTTAGTGAACCGATTAGCGAAGGCTTCCAAAAGCTGAACGCCATTGCACCAGAATATCGCAAAAACGCTTGGACCAATGGCTTAAGGGCAGCTGGAATTGACGATGAGGCATTTGGACAATATTTGGCTGATTTCTTTGCAGCAGAGCGCAGAAAACGCCCATATGTCTATGAAGAAACATACCCTGTTTTAAACCGCCTGAAAGGCAGCTACGAATTGCTCCTTTTAACAAACGGAGATCCTAGCCTTCAAAAGGAAAAACTTGCGGGTGTTCCTGAGCTTGCTCCTTATTTTAACGAGATTGTGATTTCAGGGGATTATGGGAAAGGCAAGCCTGATCCAGGTATCTTTGAGCACTGCCTTCAGCTGTTAAACTTAACAAAAGACGAAGTGATTATGGTTGGGGATAATCCAAAAACAGATATTCTCGGCGCATCTCGCGTTGGCATCCAAACCGTTTGGATCAATCGCCATGGCAAGAAAAATGAAACAGATGTGACGCCTGATTATGAAATCAAAGACTTACATGAATTGTTTGATATATTAAAATAGAACAAAAAAACACCCTTCTCCTGACGAGATTGGGTGTTTTTTATTCACAGAGCTAAATGATTGCTGCTAGACTTTGCGCTTGCCGGTCTAAGCCGCGTGCTGCTTCTCCTACAATGATGAATTCTTCGCTTGCCAGCTTTACAAGATCCCGGTTTGTAAACACGGTTGTCTTTGCCCGGCTTGTTCCGCTGCTGACCTTCTCTACTTCTGCATGGATCGCCTTCACATATTGATCTACCTTGACGATCGCTTCTTTTGAATTTGTCGCAAGCTTTCGAATTTCTGCTGCCACTACACTAAAGCCATTTCCATAGGAACCCGCATGTGCCGCTTCTATTGCCGCATTTAAGGCGAGCAGCTGGGTTTGTGAAGAAATACTGTTAATGGTTGCAGCAATGGAGCTGATGGACTCTACCTGCTCTGTTAATCCTTTTAGCAAGCTCATATTTTGATCGGTTTCGTTTGCTATATGATTAAAGGAGGCATTGACACTTTGACTATGCTGAATGCCAACTTCTGCTCGTTCCATTAATTTCGCAGACATCTCCTTTAAGTCTTCTACAACCTGTTTCATCGAGAGTTCTCTCTCTGTAATATCTGTCGCCACTTTCACAACACCCACTACAGTTCCTTCTTCATCTCGAACAGGTGAATATGTCGCTTCAAGCCATAAGCTGCTGCCGTCTTTTGTGACCCGCTGCACTTTTTCCTGAAAGACTTGACCTTCTCTCAAACGCTTCCAAAACATGTGATAGCTTGTGTGTTCTGTAATATGTGGAGGACAAAACTGTCTATGTTTAAGACCGATCATCTCTTCTTTAGAATATCCCATGGCTTTTGCAAAAATATCGTTCACCCATAGAACTTCACCTGCCACATTAAATTCAATCATTGCCAGCGAGTGCTCTAATGCACGGAGAACGGCTGATTGCTCCAATACTTGTGACGATAAAGTGTTTGTTGTTTGCTTCATCGATTTCATTCCCCCAATTTGTCTCAAACCAATAGTACATACTTACCCTTACTTTTGTACTATCTAAACGTCTCTTTTTAGGAATTGGATCACTATTGGAGAAAGTTTTCCAAAAAGAAAAAAGCCAGTGATCTAAAAAGAATCACTGGCTGCTTCATTATTTTTTCGCTTCTGCTACTGCATGTTTCACAAAGGCTTCAAGATCCATTGTTTCTGAATCTTGTTCCCCATATTTTCTAACATTGACAGCGCCATTTTCTGCTTCTTGATCTCCGACAACAAGCATGTACGGAATCTTTTGCATTTGCGCTTCTCTAATTTTGTATCCGATCTTTTCATCACGGCTGTCAAGCTCTACACGAAGACCTTCAAGCTGTAAACGTTCTTGCACTTTTTTCGCATAGTCTAAATGAACAGACGGTGAAACCGGGATGACTTGGAATTGTACAGGTGCCAGCCATGTTGGCAGCGCTCCTTTGTATTCTTCAATTAAGAAGGCAACGAAGCGTTCCATTGTAGAAACAACGCCTCTATGAATGACGACTGGACGATGGTGCTTTCCATCTTCTCCGATATATGTGAGATCGAAGCGTTCTGGAAGTAAGAAATCAAGCTGTACAGTGGATAATGTCTCTTCTTTTCCAAGAGCTGTCTTCACTTGTACATCAAGCTTCGGACCATAAAATGCTGCTTCGCCTTCTGCTTCATAATAATCGTGGCCAAGCTCGTCCATTGCATCCTTCAGCATCGATTGTGCTTTATTCCACATCGCATCGTCATCGAAATACTTCTCAGTATCTTCTGGATCACGGTAAGATAAGCGGAATGTGTAGTCATTCAAGCCAAAGTCTTGATACACTTCTTCAATTAAGCGAACTGTACGGATGAACTCGTCTTTGATTTGATCTGGACGAACAAAGATGTGTGCATCGTTTAATGTCATACCGCGGACACGCTGAAGGCCGGATAAGGCACCTGACATTTCATAGCGGTGCATTGTACCAAGCTCTGCAATACGAATTGGCAATTCGCGATAGCTGTGCGGCTCGTTTTTGTAAATCATCATATGGTGCGGACAGTTCATCGGACGAAGAACAAGATCTTCGTTGTCCATTTCCATCACGGGGAACATGTCTTCTTGATAATGCGCCCAGTGTCCTGATGTTTTATACAACTCAACATTCGCAAGAACTGGTGTGTACACATGCTCATAGCCAAGACGCACTTCTTTATCGACAATGTAACGCTCGATGACGCGGCGGATCGTTGCGCCTTTTGGCAGCCAAAGCGGAAGTCCTTGACCAACTTTTTGGGAATTTGCAAACAGCTTCAGCTCTTTTCCAAGCTTACGGTGATCGCGTTCTTTCGCTTCTTCAAGCAGACGTAAATGCTCATTTAAATCTTCTTTGCTGAAGAAAGCTGTTCCGTAAATACGCTGAAGCATTTGGTTGTTACTGTCACCTCTCCAGTATGCACCTGCAAGGCTTAACAGTTTAAACTCTTTGATTTTCCCTGTAGACGGCAAGTGAATCCCGCGGCAGAGGTCAAAGAATTCACCCTGCTCATAAATCGTCACAGCTTCACCTTCTGGAATCGCCTCTAACAGCTCAAGCTTCAACTCATCACCAATCGCTTCAAAGCGCTTTTTCGCTTCTTCTCTTGATACTTCAATTCGCTCAATTGGCAGATTGCTGTTAATGATTTTCTTCATTTCTTTTTCAATCTTTGGCAAGTCTTCAGGTGTGATGGCTACATCGATGTCCACATCATAGTAGAAGCCATTTTCGATGACAGGACCTACGCCAAACTGAACGTGATGTTCTTTTCCATACAGGCGTTTGATCGCCTGCGCTAGCAAATGGGCTGTGCTGTGGCGCATAATGTCGAGTGCTTCTTCACTTTTATCTGTGATGATCTCGATTGTTCCACTTTCTAATAGCGGCGTACGCAGATCTATTTCTTTACCGTTCAATTTACCGGCAAGTGCTTTTTTCTTTAGGCCCGGGCTAATTGATGCCGCGATGTCTTCTGTTGTAGCTGTTTTGTCAAACTCCTTGACTGCTCCATCTGGAAATGTAAGTTGAATTTGTTCTGACATCTCTGGTCACTCCTTTTTTTGGCAATATAAAAACCCCGCCCCCTGGAAAGGGACGAGGTTGAATAAACGGAATCGTGGTTCCACCCTTTTTCCCGTACTTGCAGCTTGCTTTTCATAAGCAAATACGGCTTGCGGTTCGATAACGGGAATTCCCGTCAGCCATTACTAAAAAGTTCACAGCTGATGTTCAAAGGTGGTAAAGCAAATGGTCCTCTGCTAGGAAGCTTTCAGCCGCGGCTTCCCTCTCTTTAAGCGGGTGTTCATTTGTTCATGTCCTTATCAATACGGTCTCTGTATGAAGTTACACCGTATTATAAAACGTTTTTTCGTGAAAATCAAGAAAGCTTTTCACTTTTCTTGTCGAAATGGTCATGTACAAATTGAACATTGTGCTCTTGGAAAGAATGAGACGGGAACACCTCGACCCTTTCTTGAAAAATATTTTGAATCGTTTGCACCATCGAGTGACCTGTATCATTTGTAAATAGGTCAATTTTTTGCGGTGCAATGGAGACAAGCGGTGCAATCAGCTGCGAATCAATATACATTGGATGCTCTCTTACAAACTGTCTGTCTATGTATTGTTTTTGATCACGCTCAGAAGCGTAGCGAAATTCCCAAATCACCAGGCGGTCCTGATGCACAACATGTACTTTTTCGAGCCTAGGCTCTCTTGCCATCACATAGTCTCGAAGCGATTGAATGAAGTTTTGATACTCTTGCTCCATTTTGTATTCTTCAATGGACACTTCAACATAGTTCTTCAGCCTTCGATCATATTCTGACAGTCTAAATGTCATAAATGAACCAATTGAAAAAACACCTTGCTGTAAAGAAATTGCCTCAAGCTCCTTTTTTAAAAGGGCTTCTCTTGATGGGTCTTGCTGAATGCCGGGAATATCATCTAAGTCCCCGTTCATGATACTGTGAGCGATGGAAAGAATTTGGTGCTGCTCTTCGGGATCTTTAAACAAATAAGTGTTTTCAAGGATGCTGCGCATGCGCTCATTTTCTTTGCATTCCAAAAAAAAGTGAACCAATAATGGCCGCACAATGTGCTCAAGTGCTTCTTCTGATTCCTTCGCCTCTATGAGAAGCCGGTCTTTCCCTTGTTGAATTGACATGTGATGCCGACTGTCCAAGTGTTCAGCAAGATGTAAAAAAGCGGCGGTATCATATTCATCTTCAAAGATTATTTCAAGCATGTTTGTCCCCCCTAACGACATCTGTTACATATATATGGGGGAAACATAAAAAATAGACGCCTAAAATAAATCAGGCATCTTTCTTTTTAAAATGAGTGGAACGGAGATAAAGATCAAATAAATCAAACAAACAACCACTAAGGCGGCATAATTGCCGCTGACAAAGCTTGAGCCGAGAACATTTAACGCAATTGTACCCGGTATTAAGCCTAAAAAGGTGGCTGCCACAAATGCACGATAATTTGCACGTGAAGCGGCTGCCGCATAGCTGACAAAATCAAAATGAATCGGTGCAATACGCAATAACAAAATATAAAGAAATCCATGCTCCTGAATGCGGGACGTCACCGCTTTCAGTTTCCGGCTGTTTGATTCCGTTTCCTTCTTTTTCGCACGAAAGGTTGAAGCAATCATGAAGGAGCCTGTTGCCCCGGCTGTAGCCCCAATGAGGGCATAGATCGTCCCAAGGACACTGCCGAATGCCAAACCTGCCGCCAAAGAAAAGACTGTAATCGGGACGAGAACAAACGGGCGGAAAAGAGATAAGAAAAGAAAAACAAAGGGAGCCAGTATCCCAAATTGAAGCACCCAATTCTTCACATCTTTCGGCGCGAGCTGAAGATGCTGTTTATTCAGCCACCACAGCGCAGCAGCAACAATGCCAATCACGAGAAAAAGCAGCCATTTTCTTTTGTTCATTTCATTTGCTCCTCCTTCAGGTGACATACGCTT
This sequence comes from Bacillus sp. AM 13(2015), assembly GCF_001518755.1. Lineage (NCBI taxonomy): Bacteria > Bacillati > Bacillota > Bacilli > Caryophanales > Bacillaceae > Bacillus > Bacillus sp. AM 13(2015). The sequence goes on from NZ_LKCP01000022.1 coordinate 53,471, forward strand.
TTATAAATGACGGCGGTTTTCTCCTTCGAGCAAGACCGGCTCTGCTAAATAGAGAATCCGTTCCATTAAACGAGCGGCTTTGACCTCTTCTTTTTCCCCGCGCTGTGAGTACGTAAAGTGATGCTTCAGCTCATTTGGTGAGAAATTAGAAGAGAAAAACGTCGGCAGCTGCTCTGCCATACGGTATTGTAAGATCGTACCGAGCAACTCATCCCGCACCCAGCTTGTCATCGATTCTGCTCCAATATCATCAAGCATTAAAATCGGGGTGGATTTAACCATATTCAGCTTTTCTTCTAGCGTATGATCAGCTAACGAATTTTTTAACTCTCTCACAAATTCAGGCACGTAAACAAGGAGAGATGGGTATTCTTTCTCCGCTAGCTGCTGCGCAATGGCTGCCAGAATATACGTTTTTCCTACTCCAAATTTTCCGTGTAAATACAAGCCTTTTCCTTTTCCAGTCTCATCATAGCTTTGGAGGAATTGACCTACTTTTTGGATGACCTCTTGTCTTCCCACAACGTTCAGATCAGCGAACGTCGCTTGAAGGACATTTTGCGGAATATACATGCTTTTCATCAGCTCTTGCTGTTTTTTCTGTCTATCGAGCCGCAGCTTGACTGGACAAGGGGAATATTCAATATCAATACTCTGACCTTTGATTACAAGCTTCGGGTGATACCCATCTAAAATGGCATTGACGTTTTCGTCATCTAAGCAGTAAGAGCAACCCTTCGACTGCTGCACATATTCAAAGAGCCGGTTCAAGCTGCGATTGATCATGTCTTCATGTATTTCTTCTTGATGCTTCTGTAAAAAGGCCTTCACATCTTCATCAGATAACACACTTTCTTTAATCTGATTGTATCTCACGCGAAAATCTACTCGTCCTTTTAGCTGTTCAAATGAACGACCGATCGGTTTCATCCCATCTCACCTCACCTTAATGTGCATTGTACTTTTTCATATTTTTAAACTGATCTAACAGTTTTTCTTTTTCTCGTTCGAGGTCTTCTGTAGACAGATTGTCCGTTTGCTCTTTTGCCGGCTGTTCTTTCGTTTCGGTTTCTTTCATCCAGTCAGGCAGTTTCTCTTCCCTGACGACTTTTCCTGAACCATATGTGCTGCGCTGCTTTTTCTGCTGCGCCCACTCTGTCATTTGTCTGTTCTCTTCTTTAGCAATTTTCATGGCCGCTGCTACAGTTTTGATTTTCTTTCTCACCCAATGAGCGGCGATTTTTTGCATATATGTTTTCGACAGCTTCATATCTGTTTTGAGTAAGGTATAGTAGATGAGAACATTCATGACACCTGGCTCTAGCTGCTGCTCGAGCATGATATCTTCGACAATTCTTAAGTCGGCATATGTTGGCTCAATACCATCTGCCATGTCTTTTAGCAGCTCTCTAGGCGAAATATGATCCAGCTTTTCAATCAATTTTGCATCTGGAGTATCCGCTGCCGGCGTCTTTGAAGCCTCTTGTCGCAAGTGTCTTGGCTGTTTTTGATCAATCAGCTTTGGTTGTTCGCCTCTGTATTCAATTTGGTACCAGTCTCTTGCTGATTTTCTCAGCTCTTCTGTTGAGATCATTTGATCCGAACCGCATGCACCTGCTACAATATTTTGCATTTGAAGCGGGGTGATGCCGTATACAACAGCTAACTTCTTAATTGTTTCTTTCACCTGCTTTGTCAAAGCCTTTCTCGGAATCATCATGTCAGACATACCGGCTAATAATAGATCGAAATCAAAGGATTCGTCTGAGAGTGGTGCCGGCTGACTCGATCCAACGGTCGCATATTCATAGCCTTGATCAAGCGATGACGCCTGATGAATTTCTTCTGTCATCTTGCGTTCGCCTGGCTGCAATACGTGAAAGACTTCTTCAAACGACCGTGAAATGTTCTTTGCTTCTGCAGGAACACCTGGATAAGAGAAATAATCACGCAGCTGCATATATTTTGCTTTTTCTACACGATGGTACAGCAGGACATTCAGCATACCATCTTGGAAAAACTCATCCGGTCTTAGCGGCGGTACAAGCTCATATGTAAACAGTCTGCCTTCTTCCGTTTCCTGTTCATATGTGCGGAGTAAGCCGATCGCTTCAAGCTTTAAACGTTCCTCAAAAATATCATTTAAATTCGTCTGCAGCATGACCATGAGCTGCCGGTGAGGTGCAGGTTTTCCCCACATACGATTTTGTTCCAGCTCTCCCCACAGCGTCATGTATAAGCTGAAAGCGGACATGCCAATAAGCGGCTGATATAAAAGAGTGATGAGCTGTCTATCGATGTCACCGAGCAATGAAGCGCTTTTGACGACATACGGATCGACGGCTAGCACTTCCTTCCAATGCTCTGTCATATGCTGATCCTCCCCATGAATTGCGATTGTTTCCATTGTACACTCTTTTTGCGTTTTACGCTTTACGCAGGAAAAAGAGCATGAAGAATCTCCAGCTCTTTTTAGCGTTCTTTCTTTAATAGATCTTTTAATTCATCAATAAAGACATTGATGTCTTTAAACTGCCGGTAAACCGAGGCAAACCTAACGTAAGACACTTCATCAATTTTCGCCAGCTCGTCCATCACCATTTCACCTACAAGCTCGCTTTTCACTTCTGACATGCCTTGATTGCGCAGTTCTTTTTCGATATTAAAGCAGACATCCTCCAGCTGCTTTAAAGCGACAGGACGCTTTTCACACGCTTTGATAAGTCCTCTCAGCATTTTTTCGCGGCTGAATTCTTCTCGAATTCCTTCTTTTTTCACCACAATCAGCGGTAATTCTTCTAATTTCTCAAACGTCGTAAAGCGATATTGGCAGCTTTCGCACTCTCTTCTACGACGGATGGATTTCCCTTCATCTACTGGTCTTGAATCAAGCACCCTTGTGCCAAGGTGCTGACATGTGGGACATTTCATATCATCAGCTCCGATCTATTCTTGGAAGTTGTTTGTCTAGTTCATCATAAAGGGACAGAACGGTCTTCTGACTATAGCCGAAATCTGTTGGCAGGGCCGTTTCTGTTGTCACATTAAAATCGACAGCTGTTTCAAAAGGACGAATTGAAATGACAGTCGCCACGAGAAAGGCTTTTTTCGGCAATCGTATGTTTGCACTGATTTCACCTCGTTCTGCTGAAACAGATGTCACTTGATAGGAATCGTTTCGGGAAAGAATGGCTTCCACCGCTTGAAAAACTTGTGCATTCGTCGATTTGTAGTAATGGCTTTTCAGTTCTGACACTGGATGCTCGTCAGATGTTTCTGTATGGTTTGACATGAACCGTTTAAAATTTTGTCTTAAAATCATACACGTATCCCCTTTGCCATAATGCCTCTTTCTTTATTTTATAAAAAAACCTTTGTTTTCCTAGAACAAAAGTATAGACAAGCTGGGGAATGTTGGATTTTTTCTCAAATAAATATAAAAAGGAGCATAACACAAAGGCATTTAATGCTTTTGGCCAGCTCCCATTGCAATCTTTTTTATGTTTACAGTGCTTTGGCTTGTGCCTGTTTTACTTGTACAGGTCCCATGCCTCGAGGAATTTCGATGTTTTCTCTTGTTTCAGCACCTAATTCATCTCCGATATGATCTGCTGCAATATTCGGATCTAGGTCGCCGCAAGTATAAACATCTATGCTCGCATAACCATGTTCAGGAAAGCTGTGAATTGTCAGATGAGATTCAGAAATAATGACAACTCCACTTACTCCTTGAGGTGCAAATTTGTGAAAAGCAACCTCTCTTACCTCAGCTCCTGATTTCAAAGCTGCATTTACAAACGTTTTTTCAATAAAATCCATGTCGTTCAGTTTATCACAGTCGCATCCCCATAGCTCGGAGATAACGTGACGTCCGATTGTTTCCATCATGGACCCCCCTTTAAACAAGAATGAAAGAGTGAAGTTCTAAGCAGCCGGACCGGACATATACCACGGGGGAAAGTTAGTCCTAAGAGGTCCTAACCCTTTAAGTATACCCGAATGAGTCTGCGAACAAGAAGTTCACGAAAAATAGTATACTTTGTTTAGACCCATTTTGCAAGCTGTGTTTTTAGTGGGATTTTCTCTCATTTCTTGAAAAGGGACGATCGTCTTCTTCATTTCAAACAGCAGAAAGCTCTTTCATCTGTGCGCCGACAAATTTCACAAGGTCAACCACTCGGCATGAATAACCCCATTCATTGTCATACCATGCAAGAACTTTTACTTTTCTCCCTTCCATTACCATCGTTGTCAATCCATCAACGACTGCTGAGTAAGGGTTCGTGTTAAAGTCCGTAGAGACAAGCGGCTCATCTGTGTAATCTAAAATACCAGCAAGAGATGTTTTAGATGCATTCGAGAAGGCTGCATTGACTTCTTCTGCTGTGACATCTTTTTTTAAGTCTACAACAAGGTCAACCATCGACACATTGGAAACTGGCACGCGGAGTGCAAGCCCATGCAATTTCCCTTTCATGTGCGGAAGCACTAAAGAAAGCGCTTTAGCGGCACCTGTCGTAGTTGGAATAATGGACTGAGCACATGCTCTTGCCCGGCGCAGATCCTTATGCGGGTTATCGATATTTTTTTGATCATTTGTATAAGCATGAACCGTTGTCATTAACCCGTTGTCGATGCCAAATTCATCATCTAACAGTTTCACAACTGGTGCTAAACAGTTTGTTGTACAAGATGCGTTTGAAATAATGACGTGCTTTTCAGGATCAAGATCATCCTCATTGACACCCATCACAATCGTAATGTCTTCATTTTTACCTGGAGCTGTTAGAACGACTTTTTTCGCTCCGGCATCTATATGGCCCATCGCTTGATCTTTTGAATTAAATTTACCTGTTGCTTCAATGACGATATCAATCCCAAGCTCTCCCCATGGAAGCTGCTTTGGGTCTCTATTATTAAGCAAAAGCACTCTTTTGCCATTTACAATCAAGGCGTCATCTTCTGCTGTCACATCACATTCGTAACGTCCATGATTTGTGTCATATTTAATTAAATGTGCTAGCGTTTCGGCAGGATAGCTTGCGTTCACCGCTACAATTTGAATTTGATCATCAAGCATTGCTTTTCTGAAGACCATGCGTCCAATTCTGCCAAACCCATTGATCGCTGCTTTTACCTTCATGAACAGGTCACTCCTCTATTATGTGTTATACTCAATAAATTTATTTATGAAATTAGTATATCACATTAGAATGTAATTGCCAGTATATAAACGTATATTTTCTAAAAAGGGCTGTTCTTTTCAAAGGAAATAAGAATAAAGCATAAAAAAAGAAGAGTACGTGTATGTACTCTTACTTATCTGTATGTTCCCATTCATTTAATATGTTCTGCAATTGCTTTCTGATAAACGCGAGATCTTGTGTGTTCTCTATCACGTGGTCTGCTTTTTTACATTTCTCCTCAAGAGACTGCTGAGAGTGAATACGATTCAGTGCTTCTTCCTCGCTGAGGTCATTTCGATTCATGAGCCGCGACAGCTGCAATTCAGGCGTTGTATACACCACAATGATGCGGTCGACGAGGCTTTCCAGCTGACTTTCAAATAAAAGCGGGATATCGAGGACAACGAAGGTTTCTTGCTGACTAACTCCTTCATCTCTCTGTTTGAGCATTTCCTTTCTCACTTCAGGATGAACAATCGCATTCAGCTGCTTTCTTTTCTCTTCATCAGAAAAAATGATGGCTCCAAGCTGCTGCCGGTTCAGCTCCCCATTTGGCCGGAGAACATCCTCGCCAAAGGTTTGAACGATTTGTTGAAGAGCTGGTGTACCTTTGGCAACCGCTTCTTTTGCAATGACATCTGCGTCCACGACCCGAATGCCCTGCTCTTTTATCATTTGCGAGACGGTGCTTTTTCCACTAGCAATCCCGCCTGTTAATCCAATGACAAGCGTCAATTGATTTCCTCCTTTACAGCTTCCACACCCCAATTAAAATGAGCAGAAGCCCTGGTAAGCATGCAAGTTTATCGATCCAGCGCCAATTTGCCAAGTAATGACCAGAACGAAGCCCAATACACACAAAGAGTGAGCTCATCACGGCCACAGTGATACTCATGACAATTGGTGAAAAGCCTAGAATCGCAGCGCCAATCCCTGCGCCAAATGCATCAATGGATAAAGCAATCCCAAGAAGCACCGCTTCTATTCCATTAATCGTCCCAGAACGGTCAATATCTGCACTTGTCGGTTTGCGCAAAATTTGAATGACAAGACCAAGTGATTGCACTTCCACATTAAGCAATGTCTTTTCATGAAGTAGCAAGTCACGCTCTTTCGCTGGTTTGTAAAATTGATAAAGGACCCAAAGTCCAATAGCGATCAAAATGCCTCCACCAAGTTTATCTGTCACTGAGACAGGGAGGAATGTCGTCAGCAGGCTGCCAATCAGCATAGAAATGAGCAGCACAATCCCTGAACAGCATGCAATAATGACAATCGCTTTAAATGGAATCTTCATTTTACGAAGTCCATACGTAAAGCCTACAGAAAAGCTGTCAATGCTGACTGCAATAGCTAAAAACAGGAGCGAAATCGAAATCATACCTGAACTCTTCCTTTCTGTTCATGCAACGATGATCAAGAGTCTCTAGGCGTCCTTAGACTCTTCTTCACTATATGAAGAGCAGGTGGGCTGTGTGTCAGTCTACACCTTGCTGAAAAATGAATGTTTTTTATCGTATGCACAGCAAAAAGGAAGCATGCTGATGGCTGATTTTTATTGAGGACGTTTTTGGCAGGTTACACAAAAATGTGTGCCGCGCCCTCCGACTACTGTTTTCTCAATGATGCTTCCGCATGTTTGACAAGGCTCTCCCCGCCGGTCATACACAAGAAGCTGCAATTGAAATGTTCCAATATCACCTTGTGAATTGATATATGAGCGAATCGTGCTTCCTCCTGCATCTACCGCTACTTGAAGTGTATCGATAATATGCCTGTGAAGTACTTTACACGATTCAAGGCTGAGCTGATTCGCTTTTGTTTCTGGATGAATGCCTGCTTTAAACAAAACCTCATCTACATAAATATTACCTAGTCCCACGACAATCTTTTGATCAAGCAGCGCTGTTTTGACCACACGGGATGTTTTTTTCAATTGCTCCCATAAATATTCCGGAGTGAATTGATCATCAAAAGGCTCATACCCCAGCTGTGAGAGCGGGAGTTCCTTTTCCTCTTCCCCCGGCTGAAATAAATGCATTGTGCCAAATTTACGCACATCATGATACCGAAGCTCAGTACCATCGGTAAATGTAAAGACGACGTGTACATGTTTATCGTATGGTTCATGCGCTTCATGTACACGGTATTTCCCTTCCATCCTTAAATGGGAGACCATTACGTAGTGGTCTAAATGAAAGAGCAGGAACTTTCCTCTTCTTTCAATGGTTTGTATCGTTTCTCCTACCATCCTTCTTGCGAACTCTTCCGGCTCCCCAGGACGTTTGATGATATTTGGCCATTTGATATCGACCGTTTCAATCGTTTTTCCTTCGACTAACCGCTTGAGTGTGCGCCGGACGGTTTCAACTTCTGGTAATTCCGGCATGCTCCTCGCTCCTTTTTCTCTCTCTATTATTTTGCGTCGTACCAAGATGGGCCTGAAGCAAAATCAACTTTTAGCGGCACATCTAGCTGAAGTGCATTTTCCATGACTTCAGGGACAATTTTTTCGAGTATGGCAATTTCTTCTTTCGGCGCTTCGAAGATCAATTCATCGTGCACCTGTAATAAAAGATTTGCCTGCAAGTTTTCTTCTTTTAACTTACGCGCCATATCAATCATGGCTTTTTTAATAATATCAGCTGCACTTCCTTGGATCGGTGTGTTCATGGCTGTTCTTTCCGCAAAGCTTTTGATATTAAAATTACGGCTGGTGATATCCGGGATATACCGTCTGCGTTTGAGAAGTGTCGTGACATATCCTTTTTGTTTCGCTTCCTGCACAATCTCTTCCATATAGGTTTTCACGCCTTTAAAGCTTGTTAAATAGCGTTCGATAAAGGCAGCTGCTTCTTTTCTTGTGATCCCAAGATTTTGAGATAATCCATAGTCACTGATTCCATATACAATTCCGAAGTTGACAGCCTTGGCTTGTCTTCTCATAGAGGAAGTCACTTCTTCTTCTGAGACATGGAACACGTCCATCGCTGTTTTCGTGTGAATATCCATATCTTGCGTAAACGCTTCGATCAAATTCTCATCCTGAGAAATATGAGCGAGTACACGCAGCTCAATTTGTGAATAGTCAGCAGCAAACATAAGCCAGCCTTCTTTTGATGGAACGAATGCTTGACGAATCTTCCGTCCTTCCTCTAAACGAATCGGGATGTTTTGCAGGTTTGGATCTGTTGAGCTTAGTCTTCCTGTTTGCGTGAGCGCTTGATTAAATCGTGTATGCACTTTATGTGTATCCTTGCGCGTTACCTTCATTAAGCCTTCCACATAGGTCGATTGGAGCTTTCCAATTTGGCGGTAATGCAGAATAGACCGAATGATTTCGTGCTTATCTTCAAGCTTTTCAAGAACATCCGCAGATGTCGAGTAGCCTGTTTTTGTCTTTTTAATAATCGGCAGACCTAATTTTTCAAAAAGAATCACACCAAGCTGTTTAGGAGAATTGATGTTAAACGTTTCTCCTGCTAAGCGGTGAATGGTTTCTTCATATTCTTTCAGCTTTTTCGCTAACTCTTCACCCATCTTCTCTAGGCGCTCAATATCTACCTTTACGCCAAGTGATTCCATTTCACCTAAGATGAGGGCAAGCGGCAGCTCTAAGTCTTCATACAGTTCATGTTGATCATTTTTTTCTAGTGCTTCAAGTGTTAAGTCATGCAGAGCAGAGATCGCCGCTGCTTTTCGTCCAAGATGTTCCTTCAGTTCATCTTCAGGTGGGATCGCCTGCTTTGCTCCTTTTCCGTACACTTTTTCATCAGAAAATGCGATGTTCAGGCCGTATTCCTTCGCCACACTTGCGACGTCCTCATAGGATTTCTGAGGATTGACGACATAGGAAGCGAGCAGGACATCGTTATCGACACCTTTTAGATCGACATCGTGCCATCTGAGGGCGACAACTGCTCTTTTTGAATCGAAGACCCATTTCTTCTTCGTTTCATCCTGTACCCATTGTTTAAATGCATCTGATTGAAGTGCATCTTCTTTCGTGATAAAAAATGCACCGTTTTCATTATGGATCGCAAAACCGATCAAATCCGCTTCATGATAATTATCTCCAAGCTGTTCTACCACAAGGGCGGCGTGATCTGTCAGCATTTCATCCGTTACATCGGTCATTTTTTTCACTTCTAATGCTTCAACTTCGACCTGTTCACCTGTTTCTGGTGCTTCTCCTAGACGCTCTAGCAGCGTTTGAAAGCCTAGTTCTTTATAAAGAGAGATCACTTGATCCATATGAGGACCTTCATATGCGAGATCCTTGCTTGATACATCAATTGGCGCTTCGACAAGAATCGTTGCGAGTTGTTTACTCATCACCGCTTGCTCTTTATATTCTTCAAGCTTTTCTTTGAGTTTTTTACCACTGACTTCGTCAATATGTTCAAGCAGGTTTTCTACCGTTTCAAACTGCTTTAACAATTTTATCGCTGTTTTTTCCCCTACACCGGGCACCCCTGGGATATTATCTGAGGAATCTCCCATCAAGCCTTTCATATCGATGATTTGATCTGGGCGCAGACCATATTTTTCTTCAATATGAGCCGGTGTGTAATATTCTACTTCTGTAATGCCTTTTTTCGTAATTGCCACCGTCGTATGGTCTGTTGAGAGCTGCGTTAAGTCCTTATCTCCTGAGAAAATTTTCACTTCAAAGCCGTCTTTTTCTGCCTCCACAGCCAATGTCCCGATAATATCGTCAGCCTCGTATTGAGGAAGCTCGTACCTTTTCACCTGATAGGCATCTAATAGTTCACGGATAAACGGCATTTGTTCTGATAGCTCTGGCGGTGTTTTTTGTCTTCCGCCTTTATATTCTTTAAATGTCTCGTGGCGGAACGTTGTTTTCCCCGCATCAAATGCCACAAGCATATGGGTTGGCTTCTCGTCCTCGAGCATCTTCATTAAAATCATTGCAAAGCCATAAATGGCATTTGTATGGACGCCTTTATCATTTGATAGTAGCGGCAAAGCAAAAAAGGCTCGATAAGCGAGACTGTTTCCATCCACTAGTACTAATTTCTTTTTGTCTGTCATGTTTTAATCCTCCATCGGCTGAGCCATTTCAGCCGTCTCTTTCACACATTGTATCATCATTTTATCAAAGTTTATTTTGAAAAGAAAATAGTCGAACCTGCATAAAAAAGGGACGAAAACAACAAGTGTTTTCGTCCTTACAAAATTGGCTCCTTGGATGAAGGGGTTCCTATTCATCCTACCAATGATTGTTTAACTAAACATGAATCCATTGTAAAGATCATGTAAATTTTAACGTGACTTTCCTTTTTTTCCTATTTTGATTTCAGGCTCACTGTAAAAGTCGTTCCTTTCCCTTGTTTGCTATGGACTGAAATCGTCCCTTCATGCGCCTCCACAAGGTGTTTGACAATCGCAAGACCAAGTCCTGTTCCGCCTGAATTTCTACTTCTATCTTTATCAATTCGATAAAATCTCTCAAATATTCTTGGAATCTCTCTTTTCTTCATGCCGATTCCTGTATCTGCTACATCAAATTCATAGGCGCCTTTCCGCGGTCTTGCCGAAATGGTGACACTCCCTCCCTCTGGTGTATAGGTAAGGGCATTGTTCACGAGATTGAGGAAGATTTGCTTTAATCTCAACGGATCTGCCATCACATAGACAGGCTCTTTCGGGATACGCACTTGTAATTGAATACCTTTTTCCGCAGCCTTTTGTTTTAAAAGGACTTCAATCTCTTGAATGATTTCTGACGCATTGGCGTCTTGAATATTTAGTTTGAAATGTTGCTGCTCGATTTTGGAAAGATCGAGTAAATCTTGAATGAGAGTTTCGAGTCTGACACTCTCTTTTAGAATGATGGAAAGGAATTGTGTCAGCGCTTCTTTGTCATCAATCGCTCCATCAAGAAGGGTTTCGGAGAATCCTTTAATCGACGTAATCGGTGTCTTTAATTCGTGAGACACATTGGCGACAAAATCTTTTCGCATTTGCTCGAGCTGCTTTGTTTCTGTCACGTCATGAAACACAAGGACAATTCCTTTCCATTCATCGTCTGTACTTAAAATTGGGACACCATCCACTTGGAAGTAGCGCCGTTCAATGTCAACGGCTAGGCGCAAAAACTTCCGCACCTTCGTTTCTGTCATAAAAATTTCGTCAATCAGCTCAATAATTTCGTCATGTGTAAATGCTTCATGATACAGCTTGTGCATGTAAATGTGCTTTTGCACCTTAAACTGCTTGCGGAAGGTTCGATTGACTAGGTTGATATACCCCATCTTATCAATCAAAATAATTCCTGCACCGATGTTTTCAATGACTGTTTGCAGACGGTCCCGCTGCATTTCACCAGTGCTTGTCATTTCTTGAAGGCTTTCTGCCAGACGCTTCATTGATGTATTAAGCTCACTAGTTTCAATGATGAGCTCTTCATAATGATTGGTATCATAGTTCCCGCGTTCCAGCTGTTTGGCTACCTTTGTGGCATAATCTATCGGTTTTACATATTTCATTGACATGCGGTATCCAAAGAAAACGATGATAATAATCGCCGAGCCAAGACAAACGGCTAATGCGAGCCAAAGCTGGCCGTCAATTTCATTTAAAGGCTGGAATGACGCATGGAGAAATAAATAGCCTGCCGGTTCGTTTTGTTTCACGATAGGGACTGCGTAATGAAACAGCGCATCCTTTTCATCCTCAATGACGACGCCTTTTGTTTGAAGCCGTTCATTGTTCAGTGTGTTTTGAATGATGCCCCTTTGCTCCGCTTGACCCGTTGTATGTATGATATTCCCCTTCAGATCCACAATTGACGCATTCATGTCGAGATGCTGCTTTGCCTGATTGAGGATCTCCTTGTTTTGCTTCGCCTGCAGATCATCACCATCCATGGAAGAAAGAAGAAAGCTCGATTCATTTTCCATTCGTTCCGTTAATTTTGTTTCATAAAAAACATGGAACATGTGATCCAAGAAAAGGCCAAGTGCAACAAACACAATAAAAAGGAGAAAAATAAGTCCCGAAAACAGGCGGGTTCTTATTTTACTCATTTGGCTTTGGCTCCTCCAATTTGTAGCCTAAGCCGCGAATGGTTTTAATGTATGTTGGTTTTTTCGTATTCTTTTCAATTTTGTCCCGCAAGTGGCTGATGTGTACATCCACAATACGAGTGTCTCCTGCAAAGTCATAATTCCAAACGGCACTTAGCAGCAGATCACGTGTGAGGACACGTCCTTTATGCTTGGCCAAATAAAGCAGCAGTTCAAATTCCTTCGGCGTAAGCTCTAGACGTTCTTCTTGGAAGTAGACTTCGTAGTGTTCTGGTAAAATGCGCAGTTCACCAATTTTGATTTGGTCTGCAATGACCTCTTCCTTGTCCTCTTGCGTGGGGGCAGGCTGAGATTGCTGCGCTCTTCTTAAGATGGCTTTTACCCGAGCACCCACTTCTCTAGGACTGAATGGCTTTGTCATGTAATCATCGGCTCCAAGTTCAAGGCCGAGCACCTTATCAAATTCATCGTCCTTTGCTGTCAGCATTAAAATAGGGAACATCATTTTTTGAATTCTCAGTTGTTTGCACACTTCAATGCCGTCCATCTTCGGAAGCATTAAATCTAATACGATGAGATCAGGCTGTTCACTTGCTGCTTTTTCAAGCGCTTCTTCCCCATCTCTTGCTGTGACGACATCATAGCCCGCCCTTTCAAGGTTATAGCTTAGAAGTGTTACAATCGATTCTTCATCATCCACAACTAATATTTTTTTATTCATGTTGTGCCTCCAATTAGTGATTTCCCCTGCATCCGTTTTTTTGTATCTTATGTGAAAAGCGAGAAGTCATGCTTTCTCTTTCATTTTAACGAAAGCTTAACAAGAGGACAATTTAAAATTTCGACAAGATTTGTTTTGTAAACAAAAAGAAGGCCCCTCATAAGAGAAGCCTTCTTTTTTTCATATTAAGACAATACTTTCATGACGTTCTTAACAGATTCAACAGAACGGTCAAGCTGACTTCTTTCTTCTTCTGTCAGCTCAAGCTCAATGATCTGCTCAAGGCCGTTTCCACCTACGATTGTTGGTACACCAAGGTAAATGCCTTCGTAGCCATATTCACCTTCAAGGTAAGCAATCGTTGGGATTACGCGGCGCTGATCTTTTAGAATCGCCTCAACCATTTCTACAAGTGAAGCAGCAGGTGCATAATAGGCACTACCGTTACCTAATAGGTTCACGATTTCGCCGCCGCCTTTTCTTGTTCTTTCAACAATCGCATCAATTCGATCTTTTGGAATCAATGTTTCAAGCGGGATACCGCCTGCATAAGAGTAACGAACAAGCGGAACCATGTCATCGCCATGTCCACCAAGGACAAAGCCCGTCACATCTTTGACAGATAGGTTTAATTCTTGAGCAACAAACGTACGGAAACGTGCTGTATCAAGAATACCCGATTGTCCAATGACTTTTTCTTTTGGTAATCCTGATTCTTTATAAACTGCATATGTCATTGCATCAACAGGGTTTGTTAACACAACAATAATGGCTTCTGGAGAATATTTAACGATTTCGCGTGTCACGCTGCGCATGATTTTTTCATTTGTTGACACGAGATCGTCACGGCTCATTCCCGGCTTTCTTGCAATTCCTGCCGTAATGACCACGACATCAGAACCGGCTGTATCTTCGTAGTTAGAAGTGCCTGTAATGTTCGCATCGAAACCTTGAACAGGGCTTGCTTCCAGCATATCAAGAGCTTTCCCTTTTGTTGGGTTCTCAAGCTGCGGGATATCAACTAAGACGACATCCGCTAATTCTTTTTGAGCTGTTAAAAATGCTGTAGTTGCTCCAGTAAAACCTGCTCCGATGACAGATACTTTTTTACGCTTGTTTGCCATTTCCTTTTTCCCCTTTAACTTTAAAGTTTAAGAATCAAGACAAGTTTTTGATGAGCTCGTCAGCAAACTCAGAACATTTCACTTCTGTTGCGCCATCCATTAATCTAGCAAAATCGTAAGTGACGACTTTAGATGCAATTGTTTTTTCAACAGATTGAATCACTAGATCAGCTGCTTCCTGCCAGCCAAGGTGCTCAAGTAAAAGCACGCCTGATAGAAGAACAGAAGATGGATTCACTTTATCAAGACCAGCATATTTTGGTGCTGTTCCGTGAGTCGCTTCAAAAATAGCGTGTCCTGTTTCGTAGTTGATGTTCGCTCCTGGCGCGATACCAATTCCACCAACTTGTGCTGCAAGTGCATCAGAGATGTAATCTCCATTTAAGTTCATTGTAGCCACAACATCGAACTCAGCTGGACGAGTTAGGATTTGTTGAAGGAAAATATCTGCAATGCTGTCTTTGACAATGATTTTGCCAGCAGCTTCTGCTTCACTTTGCGCTTTGTTTGCCGCATCTTTTCCATCTTGTTCTACAATACGATCATATTGTGCCCATGTAAAGACTTTGTCGCCAAACTCTTTTTCAGCCACTTCGTAGCCCCAGTTTTTGAAAGCACCTTCTGTAAATTTCATGATGTTTCCTTTGTGAACAAGCGTCACAGATTTACGGCCTTGGTCAATTGCATATTGGATAGCCGCTCTGACAAGACGGGATGTTCCCTCTTCAGAAACTGGCTTGATTCCGATACCTGACGTTTCTGGGAAACGGATTTTGTTCACACCTAATTCGTTTTTCAAGAAGTCAATTAACTTCTTCACTTCGTCTGAACCTTTTGCATACTCAATACCAGCATAGATATCTTCTGTGTTCTCACGGAAGATCACCATATCTGTGTCTTCTGGACGTTTGACAGGAGAAGGTACGCCTTTGAACCAGCGAACTGGACGTAAGCATGTGAATAAATCAAGCTCTTGTCTAAGTGCCACGTTTAATGAACGGATTCCTCCGCCAATTGGTGTTGTTAGTGGTCCTTTAATCGCAATTAAGTATTCACGAATGTCTTCAAGCGTTTGCTCAGGAAGCCACTCTCCAGTTTTATTGTAAGCTTTCTCACCTGCATATACTTCTTTCCAAGTGATTTGCTTTTCACCTTTATATGCTTTTTCTACAGCTGCTTCAAGTACTCTTGATGCTGCTTTCCAAATGTCAGGACCGATTCCGTCCCCTTCGATAAACGGGATGATTGGATTATTTGGTACATTCAATACGCCGCCAGTAACTGTAATTTTTTCGCCTTGTGACAATGATATTACCTCCCAGGTTATGTAGTGAATATTTGAAACTTCTTGGCTTGATGTCTGCAAGCAAAAAAGTTTTTCACGTGATTCGTTTTTTGTTGATGTTGATATGGAGGCTGATTAGCCTTTTGAAATCAGCCCCCGCTTATTCTATAAACATTAGTCTCTTTCACTGATCGGAACAAAGGTTTGAAGATCAGGTCCAATGTAATCAGCTCTTGGACGGATGAGTCGGTTGTTGTCATATTGCTCTAGAATATGAGCAATCCATCCAGAGAATCGGCTGATCACGAAAATTGGTGTAAATAAGTCATGATCAATGCCAAGACTGTGATATACAGATGCAGAATAAAAATCAACATTTGGTGGAAGATTTTTCTCTGATGTCACGATTTCCTCTGCGCGAACAGACATTTCATACCATTTCGGCTCGCCAGTGAGGTTTGTTAAACGCTGGCTCATTTCTTTTAGGTGCTTTGCACGCGGGTCACCTTGACGGTATACGCGGTGGCCAAAGCCCATAATTTTTTCTTTCTTCTCTAGCTTACCATGAATATAGGAATCTACGTTTTCAACTTCGCCAATTTCTGAAAGCATCTTCATCACGCCTTCATTAGCGCCGCCATGAAGCGGTCCTTTCAGCGCACCGATAGCCGCTGTCACACCAGAGTAGATATCTGATAGTGTAGCAACACATACACGTGCTGTAAATGTCGATGCGTTTAATTCATGATCCGCATGTAGAATAAGCGCCTTATCAATGGCTTCAATTTCTACTGGTGATGGCTCTTCGCCATTTAGCATATACAAGAAGTTTGCAGCATAGCTGTATTCTTCTTTTGGCTGTACAGGCTCAAGTCCTTTGCGAATGCGAGAAAACGCAGCGACTAGTCCAGAAATTTTCGCCTGTAAGCGAATTGCCTTTCTGTAATTCGCTTCTTTGTCCATAATCTCTGATTCGTCATCTAGTAAACCTAGTAAGGATACTGCTGTACGAATCGCAGACATTGGATGAACCCCATCGAGCGAATAAGATTTAAAATGCTCAATGATTTCTTGCGGAATCTGAGCATTTTCATTGAGCTGTTGTTTTAATTCACTCAGCTCCTGCTCATTCGGCAGCTTTAAGTGCCATAACAGGTAGACAATTTCTTCGAATGTAGCTTTTTCAGTTAAATCATCGATATTGTACCCTACATAAGTAAGAGTATCATCAATAATTGAGCTTACGGATGAAGTTGTTGCCACGATACCTTCAAGACCTCTTGTTGCTGTCATGTTCAATCTCCCCTTTTTAAAAAGATTCCCCTTCGTTGCAGATTCTCACTTTTTGAAAGCGCTATCCAATCCGAATAAGATGGCAGTTTCTGAAAAGAAAATGCTTACATTTACCTATACGGTTAGAGCGCTTTTAGCCTCATATCTCTTGTGTGATCAATGAGTTCAAAATTAAGCCTATTCCCATTATAAACAATAATCAGACATTTGTTAAATGTTTAACTATAATTTTTTTTGATATTTTTTTTTCCAGTCTCCCATATCAGGCATGGAATAAAGGGAATTTGCTTCTTTTAATATATTTAATTATGTTTTTTTGCAAAAGCTCACGCAAGAAAAAATTTAAAAAAGAAAGTGGCAGGAACCACTCTCTTTTCACCCGCTGAAAAATTTCACAGCCTGCATCGCCAAATAAGCAATTCCTGCCCCGATGAGCGGTCCAACAGCCACCCCTTTAAATAAGCTGACTGCCAAAATGGTACCGAACACAAGCGCTGCCGTAATATGCGGATCATTTTCGAGTAGCACAATCCCGTTTTTTGCAATTAATGCTACTAATATACCCGCTCCAAGAGCTATCCAAGCATAGGAAGATTTCATCGCTTCTCCAAGCTGCTTAAATCCAATATCACCTGTTGCAATCGGGACCAGCACAGCAATGGTAATAACGGTAACTCCCCAATTAATACCTTTAGATTGAAGAACCGGGAAAATTTTTTGATCCAGGCCAATCAGCTTAATCGCGATCAGTACAGAGACCGCTAAAATTAACGAATTGTTTTTTGCAATAAGTGCAATAACGAGTAAAAGTACCAAAAATAAATTTGCTTGAGTAAACATACGCCGCTCCTTTCTTTCTTTTTATTGCGACCTTTTCATATTACTAATCTTTTTGAATAAAATGAAGTATCGGACATGCTTGTTTTTTGGAGGGGATTGTGTGAATCACGCCTATGTGGCCATTTTTCTGCGAAGTTTGATGATAATCAGCATTGCTGTTTTTGCTGTTGTCTTTTTATATCAGTCTTTTCCGTTTTTATATCCTTTTTGGATCGCCCTTATCGTGTCTTGTTTAATTCATCCTGCCGTATGCAAAATCGAAGAGATCACCGGGATGCCGAGAGGACTTGTTGTGGTCATTGTGCTCTTGCTCTTTTTAGTCGCAGCCGCCGGCTTCATGACGCTTTTAGTGGCTGAAATCATTTCAGGGAGTGCTTATTTGGCAAAGGTGCTGCCTGGCCATCTTGATCAATTGATTGGTATTGTAGAGCAATTTTTCACAGATAAAATTCTGCCTTTATATCATGATGTCACAGCCCAATTTAATACGCTTCAAGCGGGCCAAAAGGAATCGATTTTGGGACAAATTCAAGCACTCGGTGATGAAGCTGCCGCAAAAATCGGGACTTTTCTTTCAAAAACACTAGAGCTTATTCCCAGTTTTTTAGGTCTTTTGCCTGATGCAGCAGCAACATTGTTATTTTCTGCTCTGGCAACTTTTTTTATCACGAAAGATTGGTTTACATTAAAAACATATGGTTCACGTATCTTTCCCGCAAAATGGATGCAGCATACACGCGCCATTTTATCTGAAATTAAAAAAGCCATTACCGGTTTTATGAAGGCTCAGCTTCTGCTTGTGGCCATGACGATTGGTATTGTATTGATTGGACTCATCGTTTTAAAAGTCGAGCATGCCCTTGTGATTGCTTTATGTATTGGATTTGTCGATTTACTTCCATATATCGGGAGCGGCACTGTTTTCCTACCGTGGATCATTTATTCTGCTATGACAGGAAATCTTTCACTCGCCATTGGACTGGGCATTTTGTATATTGTTGTCCTCATTCAAAGACAAATATCAGAGCCAAAAGTCTTAAGCAAATCCATCGGACTTAATCCTCTAGCAACGCTTGTGGCGCTATTTGTCGGGTTAAAATGGTTTGGTTTTCTTGGACTTGTGATTGGCCCTGCTTCCCTTGTCGTGTGGCAGGCGTTCCGTAATGCAGGAGTTTTCAGAGATATTTTTGAGTACATTCGGTATGGCATGCAAAAATAAAAGAGACCTAGGCTGAAGGTCTCTTTAGCGAATGATTGTATAGCGGTTGCGATTAGACAAGTTTCTAAGCCAGCGTTCAAAGAGCGGCTTAATTCCCTTTCTCGTTACCGGAATGAGCAGCAAAGCCCCAATGAGATCTGATAAGAAGCCTGGAATGAGCAGCAACAGACCGCCAATCAGAATACAAAAACCATCGACAATCGCTCCCCCTGGCATCTTGCCATATTGTAAATCTCTCTGTACTTTTTGGAAGGCTTCTATTCCTTGTTTTCTTGCGAAATAAGCACCTAATGCACTTGTCAGCACGATGAGCAGCATCGTTGGCAAAATGCCAATGATTTTACTTGAGATTAAAAATAAACTAATTTCCACCGCAGGGAACAGAATTAATAATAGTAGAAAATATTTCTTCAACCATATCACCTCATGGGGTATCTTTCATCGAAAGCTGTTTACTTTTTTTAGTGTAACATAAAAAAAAGAGAGGAGTCAGACAACTCCCCTCTTGGATGATTTAAAGGACGCTTGCACGGCCTTTGTAGATCGCTCCGCGTGCTGGATCTACTGTAATCTCTTCGCCTTCTTTTAATAGTGTTGTTGCACCGTCAAGACCAACAATTACTGGAATGCCAAGGCTTAATCCAACAACAGCTGCATGGCTTGTTAAACCGCCTTCTTCTGTGATAAGGGCAGATGCTTTTTCTAAAGCTCCCATCATATCACGATCTGTGCAGTTTGCGACTAGGATCGCACCGTCGTACATTTTTTCTTCTGCTTCTTTTCCGCTTTGTGCAATGACAACCGGTCCAAATGCAGATTTACGGCCAATACCTTGACCTTTCGCAATGATGTCACCGACAACATATACTTTCATTAAGTTCGTCGTACCTGTTTCACCAACTGGCACACCTGCTGTAATGACGATTAAATCGCCGTGTCTTACATAGCCTGTTTCAATAGACTTTTCTACTGCATTCTCAAGCATTTCATCAGTAGACGTCGTTTTTGATCCGCTCTTTGCAAATACACCGAATACGAGTGAAAGCTTTCTTGCCACTGATTCGTTTGCTGTAACTGCTACGATTGGTGCTTTTGGTCTATATTTTGAAATCATTCTTGCTGTATGTCCGCTTTCCGTAGGCGTCACAATGGCTGCCACATCAAGCTTCATTGCTGTATGTGCAACAGATTGACCAATCGCATCTGTAATGCTGACTTCTACTTCTTCGCTTCTGCGAGAAAGAATTGCTTTATAGTTTAGCGCTTCTTCTGAACGTGATGCAATGTTATGCATCGTTTGTACAGCTTCTACTGGATATGTTCCTGCTGCTGTTTCACCAGAAAGCATAATCGCATCTGTACCGTCAAAAATAGCATTTGCCACGTCACTTGCTTCCGCGCGGGTTGGACGAGGGTTACGCTGCATGCTGTCCAGCATTTGAGTCGCTGTGATGACAGGTTTGCCTAAACGATTGCATTTTTTGATCAGCATTTTTTGAACAAGCGGTACTTCTTCTGCCGGGATCTCTACACCAAGATCTCCACGCGCAACCATTAAACCGTCAGATACCTCAAGGATTTCGTCGATGTTATCAACACCCTCTTGGTTTTCAATCTTAGGAATGATTTGAATATCAGTCGCATTGTTCTTTTCAAGAAGCTCACGAATTTCAAGAACATCAGAAGCTCGTCTAACAAAAGAAGCTGCGATGAAATCGACGCCTTGTTCAATTCCAAACAGAATATCATTAGCATCCTTTTCTGTAATACCTGGCAGGTTCACACTGACGCCAGGTATGTTGACGCCTTTTTTGTTTTTGAGCGTGCCTGTATTCATGACTTTAGTGACGATTTCTTTGCGGTCCTTGTTAATTTCTTTTACTTCTAAACCAATCAGACCATCATCTAATAGAATCGTTGAACCTACTTCTACATCATGAATTAAATCTTCGTATGTCACACTAATTTTTTCCGTATTTCCAACAATGTCTTCCATACTCACGATAAGATCAGCACCAGCGACTAGCTCAATTGAGCCGTTTTCAACTGTACGTGTACGGATCTCTGGACCTTTTGTATCTAGAAGGATCGCAATGTCCTTGCCTAATGTTTTACCTGCTTTACGTATGTTTTCAATGCGTGCACCATGCTCTTCAAAATCTCCGTGGGAGAAGTTTAGTCTGGCTACATTCATTCCTGCTTCAATCAATTCAGTCAGCTTTTCAATGCTTTCACTTGCTGGACCGATTGTACAAACGATTTTTGTCTTTCTCATTACTGTTCCTCCTAAGGTCTTCTCGTTTTATATAGAGAGCTCTTGTGAAAGTCGGTACATATTTTTATCGACTGTATGTTTTTTATCTAAGATTTCTAAAATATCATGATGGACAAGTTCATTGCTTTGAATGCCTACACAGCGTCCGCCTTGTCCTTCAAGGAGAAGCTCGACTGCGTATGCTCCTAAACGGCTTGCCAGTACACGGTCAAATGCACTCGGAGAACCTCCGCGCTGAATATGTCCTAAGACAGATACACGTGTTTCAAGGCTTGTCTCCTCTTCAATCCGCTTACCAAATTCAACACCGCTGCCTACGCCTTCTGCAACGATAATAATACTATGCTTCTTGCCGCGCTCGTGACCTCTTCTTAACCTAGCAATAATTTCGTCCATGTCATAGTCTGCTTCAGGAATCAAAATAGATTCGGCTCCGCCCGCAAGACCGGACCAAAGGGCAATATCACCAGCATGTCTTCCCATTACTTCCACTACGTATGTACGTTCATGAGATGTGGCTGTATCACGAATTTTATCAATGGCATCAATGACAGTATTCAGTGCTGTATCAAAGCCAATAGTGAAATCAGTACCTGGAATATCGTTGTCAATCGTGCCAGGGACACCTACACATGGAAAACCGAGCTCTGTTAATTTCTTCGCTCCCATAAATGACCCGTCTCCACCGATGACTACAAGTCCTTCAATACCGAATTTTTTTAAGTTTTCAATTCCCTTTTCACGACCTTCAACTGTCTTGAATTCAGGACATCTTGCCGTGTAAAGTTTTGTTCCTCCACGATGAATGATATCGCCTACTGAACCTATTTCGAGTTTCTCAATTTTACCGTTAATTAGACCTGAGTATCCATTATAAATACCGTAAACTTCAACATTATGGTAAATTGCTTTCCTTACAACTGCGCGCACAGCTGCATTCATTCCTGGGGAATCCCCACCGCTTGTTAAAACTCCTATACGCTTCATCTTTTTCACCTCAGAGACCATATATGAATTAAACATACCATTTCCACTGCTTGAAAACAATCATGAGCAAATTTGGATGTTTTCAATACGAATTTCTAAAACCGTACTTATTATACAATTAAATAAACCGTTTTTAAACAAAAGTTAAGAACGTCTTGAAAGCAAATTTCTCTGAAATCTGTAGAGACAAGTGCTATAAACCTTGTCATATCAGGGTTTTCAGACGTTTCAAATTTTATGAAAACAAAAGAAAATTATTTTCAAATAGCGCTTACATGAGGTCGGTTTTCATGAAAAAAGATGAAAAAAATAAACGCCAGCCAAAAAGGCTGTACGTTTATTTAGTTTACCCCAATATATTGATTTTCAATCGATACTTTCCCGATTGCTTTGTATTTTTCATATCTTTGTTCGACTAGTTCTTCAGGTGTTAGTTTGAGCAAAGATGTAAGTGATTGTTTTAATACATTTTCCATGTAGGCTGCTTGTTGTTTCACGTCTCGATGTGCTCCACCTTGCACTTCTTTAATAACATCATCTATAATATCTAATTCTTTTAGGTCTGGAGCGGTAATTTTCATTGATTCTGCAGCTTTTTTCGCAAGTGATGAGTCCTTCCAGAGCAGTGCTGCTGCACCTTCAGGTGAAATCACTGAATACGTTGAGTTTTCTAGCATGAATAGGTGGTTTCCTACGCCTAAGCCTAGTGCGCCGCCGCTTCCGCCTTCTCCAATGACAATACAGACAACTGGTACACGAAGTCCTGCCATTTCGAATAGGTTTTTCGCAATTGCTTCACTTTGTCCGCGCTCTTCAGCTGCTTTACCAGGATAAGCTCCTTTTGTATCAATAAAGCAAATGATCGGGCGATTAAATTTATCTGCTTGTTTCATCAAACGCAGCGCTTTACGGTAGCCTTCTGGATGAGGCATTCCGAAATTACGGCGCAAGTTTTCTTTTGTATCTTTACCGCGCTGATGGCCAATAACAGTGACAGGAAGCCCTTTAAACGTGGCAATTCCTCCAACGATCGCTTCATCATCACCATAAAAACGGTCACCGTGACATTCGAAAAAGTTGTCAAACAGCTCTTGAATGTAATCGAGAGTTGTTGGGCGCATCGCATGCCTAGCAATCTGCACTCTGTCCCACGGCTTTAAATTTGTATAAATGTCTGCTTCAAGCTTGCTCAGACGCGTTTCAAGGCGCTCAATTTCTGCACTTAAATCCATTTCTGAGTTTTGTGTGAACTTTTTCAGTTCATCAATTTTCGCTCGAAGTTCAATGACAGGTTTTTCAAATTCTAGTTCTCCAGCCACTCTCGTTCACCTCCTGTGCTGTGTAGCGCTAAGATTCGGCCTAGTGTTTCTTTCATTTCTGCACGATGGATGACAGCATCAAGCTGTCCATGCTTCATTAAAAATTCAGCCGTTTGGAAGTCCTCTGGCAGGTCTTCACGAATCGTTTGTTCAATGATTCTGCGGCCTGCAAAACCAATTAAAGCACCAGGTTCTGCAAAGTTGTAATCACCGAGAGACGCAAAACTAGCTGATACACCGCCAGTTGTTGGGTTCGTCATCACAGAGATAATCAACCCTTGATCTTCGCTGAACAGTTTTAATGCTGAACTTGTTTTTGCCATCTGCATCAGACTGAGAATTCCCTCTTGCATTCTCGCTCCACCAGATGCAGTAAAGATAATAAACGGCACCTTGTCCGCTTTTGCTTTCTCGATCGCCAGTGTGATCTTTTCACCAACAACCGATCCCATGCTGCCCATACGGAACGTGGCATCCATGACAGCAATCACAGCACTTTGGCCTTCAATCTCACCTTTACCTGTGACAATGGCTTCATTCAAAGATGTTTTTTCTCTGTCTTTCTCAAGCTTTTCTTCGTAGCCTGGGAAACCGAGCGGGTTTGCTGAAATGAGGTGCCCGTTAAATTCTTCAAATGTGCCTTCATCTACAAGGCTTTCGATACGTTGTTTTGCATTCATTTGCAAATGTCTGCCGCAATTCATGCAAACACGTAAATTTTTATCTAGTTCTTTGGTGAGCATTATTTTTTTACATTGCGGACATTTGGTCATGATGCCTTCAGGCACATCTTGGCTTGCCTGTTCAGAGGGTACAGATGCATATTTTTTCTTTTTACTGAAAATATTCTTGATTGACAAATGACTACCTCCCTTTTTGAAGGGTTTTTTCTTTACACGCACATCCACTATTATAGGACATGTCATAACTGTACCGAAACTATTGTACTTTTTTTGTCAAACGCTGTCATCCTTCATTCAATTTTTTCAGTGGGGAATTGATGAGAAATGAGTAGGTGTTTGGGGCGCTGAGCAGTTGATATGTTTGAATTGTGAACGTCTACAAAAAAATCTCATTCCGGATGAAAAATTTTTCGCGTAAGAGAGGAAATGTTGCACGTTTTTCCTCCAATTTCAGAAAAAACGTGCACACTTTTCCAGTTAATTATTCGCCGATAATCGTTAATTTTCTTGTTTTTTCAGCGACCGCTTCTGGGTCGACTTTGATTCTTGCAACGCCAGTTCCATTGCTGCTTTTGCCACAGCTTTTGCTACCGCTGGTGCCACGCGTGCATCAAATGGTGCAGGAATGACATATTCAGCTGACAATTCCTCATCTGAAACAAGAGACGCTATCGCTTCAACAGCTGCGATTTTCATTTCTTCGTTAATGTGAGTTGCACGTACATCTAATGCTCCGCGGAAAATTCCTGGGAATGCCAATACGTTGTTCACTTGGTTCGGGAAGTCAGAACGACCAGTTCCTACAACACTTGCACCTGCTGCATGTGCATCTTCTGGCATGATCTCTGGATTTGGATTAGCCATAGCAAAGATGACAGGATCTTTTGCCATTTTTCCAACCATATCTTTTGTTAAAGCGCCTGCTACAGAAACCCCGATAAAGACGTCTGCGCCTTCAATGACTTCTTCTAATGAACCTTCTTTGCGGTCTTGGTTCGTGAATTTAGCTACTTCGTTTTTCACTGCATTCATACCATTCGGGCGGCCTTCGTAAATGGCACCTTTCGTATCACACATAATGATATCACGTACACCGAAATGATAAAGAAGTTTGATAATCGCAATTCCTGCTGCCCCGGCGCCGTTTGCCACTACTTTGATTGAAGACATAGATTTTCCAGAAAGCTTCAGTGCATTCACTAGTCCTGCTACTGTCACAATGGCTGTTCCGTGTTGATCATCGTGGAAAACTGGAATGTTTGTCTCTTTTTTCAAGCGCTCTTCAATGATAAAGCAGTTAGGAGCTGCAATATCTTCAAGGTTCACACCGCCAAAAGTCGGCTCAAGAAGCTTCACTGTTTCAACGATTTTGTCTACATCGTTCGTCGCAAGCGCGATTGGGAAGGCATCTACGCCTGCAAAGCTTTTGAATAATACGGCTTTCCCTTCCATTACTGGAAGAGATGCTTCTGCACCAATATTTCCAAGCCCTAAAACAGCGCTTCCGTCTGTGACAACAGCGACCATATTGCCTTTCATTGTATAATCATACACTTTGCTTGTGTCGTCATAAATATCTTTACATGGTTCTGCAACACCAGGTGAATAAGCCAAGCTCAAGTCTTTTGCATTTTTCACTTGTACTTTTGATTTTGATTCGAGTTTGCCTTGATTCTCTTTGTGCATATGTAATGCTTCTTCTCTTAATGACATGTGATGAACACTCCTTCAAGTGGAAAATGATTTAATGATTTGCTAAATTGATAAGCACATACTGGCAGTTTTAAATACACAGAATCTTTAAAATGATAACACAATAGGTGAATTTGTAAAACATATTCAGGCGATTTGTCATCATTTAATCACAACGTTTTGTTCACCGAGCAGCTCTTTTAACTGGAAAATCACAGCATGATCTGCATGAACTTTGTATGCATCTGGAAGTCTCATCGTCTTTTTTTGCTTCTCATAATACAAATAGACATCTGCTTCTCCGCTGTGCATCGAGAGGACTCGTTTTACTTGCTCTAGCAGCTCCTGCGTATGATTCTCTTCTTTCACCCGAATGTAGACAGACTCTTTTCTTTTTACGTCCATCTCTTCAAGCAAAGCAGCTTCTTGCACGATGATTTGACTGCTGTCATTTCTGACTTCTACTCTGCCTTCCACATAAAGCATGGTGCCCTCCTCAAGTAAGGGGGACAGCTTTCTAAATTGCTCTGGAAAGACGACGCCTTCCATTTCTCCCGTTTCATCCCCAAATGTAACAAATGCCATCGATTGTCCATTTTTTGTCCGAATCGATTTCACTTTTGTCAAAAGACCACCCATTGAAATCTTCCGCTTAATATAGGAAGAAAGTCTGATGATTTCCACTGCACCATTCTCTCTTAAGCGGTCTCGGTATGCTTGTACTGGGTGATTTGATAAATATAACCCGAGTGCCTCTTTTTCAAATTGCAGGAGATCAACAAGCGGCATTTCTTCTATCTCCGCATATTTTGGCTTAATGGAGAAGGTTGTATCCCCAAGAAAGTCCAGCTGATCCTCTGGATTTAAAAATGACACGTGGTCTAACGCAATATCTATCGATGCTAATAACGAAGCACGATTGGGATAAAACTCATCCATCGCTCCTGAAAAAATGAGCGCTTCAATCGTTTTTCGGTTGACACTCTTTGGTGATACTCTTGCGCAAAAATCAAATAAATCTTCAAACGGCTTTTCCTGTCTTGCCCTGTATATATCCTTTACAGCTGACACTCCGACATTTTTAATCGCTCTTAAGCTGTAGCGGATCTCCCCTTTTTCAACCGTAAATGGAAACTCACTCTTATTAATAGAAGGCTTCAACACAGATATCCCTTTTTCCTTCGCCTCATAGAAATATTGAGCAATTTTGTCTTCATTTCCAATTACACTCGTTAAAAGACCGCACATAAAATATAACGGATAATGCGCTTTTAAATAAGCAAGCTGAAAGCCAATCATGCTATATGCAACAGCATGGCTTCTATTAAAACCATAGTTTGCAAATTTGACGATTAAGTCATAAACGTCATTTGCAATGTTAACAGGATACTCCTTTTTTAGGCATCCTTCAACAAAATGGCTTCGCTCTTCATCAAGGACCTTTTTATCCTTCTTCGAAACAGCTCTTCTTAATAGATCAGCCTCGCCCAGCTGAAAACCAGCCATCTTCGCTGCAATCAGCATGATTTGCTCCTGATAGACGATGACCCCATATGTATCCTTTAATATGTCATACAAATCAGGATGAGGGTAGGAGACCTTGACTCTGCCATGCTTTCGGTCGATAAAAAGCGGGATATTTTCCATTGGACCTGGACGATAGAGGGCATTGACCGCTACGATATCTTCTAAACTAGACGGCTTCAGGCGTCTCAGCACCTGACGCATTCCCTGTGATTCAAGCTGGAATATTCCAGTTGTATCGCCCGCAGATAACAATTCAAACGTTTTCTGATCCTCATATGAAATGTCACTAAAGTTAATGTGGACGTTTTCCTGTCTTTCAATCTGGTTTTTAATGGATTCAATTAATGTTAAGTTTCTGAGCCCTAAGAAGTCCATCTTTAAAAGTCCGAGATCTTCTAAATAATTCATGGCATACTGCGTTAAATACACACCTTCATGGCCGTCTTGAATCGGAACGACCTCTGTCAGCGGCTCTTCGCTCAGCACAACGCCAGCTGCATGTGTCGAGGTGTGTCTCGGTAAGCCTTCTACCTTTAAAGCAGTTTGGAAGACCTTTCGAAGCTCTTCAGATTGCTGAAGCATCGTTTTTAATTCAGGAGATGCAGTCACCGCTTCTTTCAGCGTCGTTCCTGGCTTTGATGGAATCAGCTTGGCAAGACGGTCCGCTGCCTTTGAATCGATTCCCATCACACGTCCAACATCCCTTAAAGCAGCCTTTGCTGCAAGTGTTCCAAACGTGACAATTTGCGCCACATGCATGTCTCCGTATTTGTCTTTTACATAAGAAATGATTTCGTCTCTTCTCGTGTCGGGGAAATCAATATCAATATCTGGCATACTGATTCGCTCTGGATTTAAGAAGCGCTCAAATAAAAGACCGTGACGGATCGGGTCGACATCCGTAATAAACAGAACATATGCAACAAGTGAACCCGCTGCTGATCCCCGTCCAGGGCCTGTGACAATCCCTCTGTCATGCGCATACTTCATAAAATCCCACACAATGAGAAAATAATCACTGAAATTCATTTTTTGGATAATGCTCAGTTCATATTCAAGTCTTTTGACATACGTGTCATGTGAAGCAATCTTTCTTTGCATCATCCCTTCTGCGCACACTCTGCGTAAAAACTGATCTGCTGTTGATTGATCAGGAGTTGGATAGGATGGAAGTTTTGTCTGCCCAAGATTTAAATCGACCTCGCAGCGGTCTGCAATCTCCACCGTTCTTGTCAGCAGCTCTCGATCATCTCTATACCATTCCAACATTTCTTCAAAGGATCTGAAATGCTTTTCTCCTCGGTCTTCCTCTATCTCTGAAAGCTGCTCTCCTGCTTTAATAGCCTTTAAACACGTATAAGCCATTTTATCCTCTCGATTGATGTAGTGAACATCCCCCGTCGCAACAAGAGGTATGTCCACACTTTGTGAGACATCCCGCAGTTTGCTGGTGAGCGATTCGTCCTGCTGAAATGGCTGAAGTGCGATGTACACATGACCCTCGCCGAATATATGCTTTAATTGTTTTGCGGCTTCACGCGCTTCTTCTATCTGATCATGCTGCAAAAGCGTTTCAATATACCCAGATGCGCCTGGTGTGATCGCAATGAGCCCGCGATGATAGCTTTTGAGCCATTTTTCTTTCAGTCCGGCTTTTGATTTTGATTTCAGCACACTGCTGATTTTGATCAGGTTTTGATAGCCTTCGTTGTTTTTTGCAAGGAGTACCAAGGGATAAGCCTCTGTCTCTTGTTCATCTATGAAGACAGAAGCTGTTAAACCGATAACCGGCTTGATGCCATGTTTTTTACATTCCTTATAAAATTCAACCGTTCCATACATCACATGGTCATCGGTAAGAGCAAGCGCCTTGCAGCCAAGTTCTTTTGCTTTCAGTACAAGCTCCTTTACTTTAGCTGCACTGCTTAACAAGCTGTATCCACTGTGGACCTGAAGATGAACATAAGACATGCTAAATCCACTCCTTTCGTCTAAAGTCATTCTTTCATTATAAAACGCGATGCGATGAGAAACAAATGTTCTTTCTTTTCTGTCCGTTCATACTTGTCCAGCACACACCATATATTGAATAGAGTGAGGTGGACAAAATGGATGTGAAGGAAGCTTTTATTCCGAATTTTATCAGCTGTTATTTTATCGCCCTTGGGGTCATTTTGGGTGGTGCTATCATAGGCGGTGTTGGTGCGTATTTATCTGGTCAGCCGCCTTTATCCATTATTACTAGTCTTGCCAACCGTTTAAAGATTTGGGCGCTTGTCGCCGCTATCGGCGGAACATTTGATGCTGTTTATAGCTTTGAACGAGGCATTTTCGAAGGAAACACGCGTGATATTTTCAAGCAGATTTTATTAATTATCTCTGCCATGGGCGGCGCACAAACGGGGTATCTCATTATTACGTGGCTCACCCAGGAGCATGTGTCATCATGAGGGTGCCGGAGCTGTATAAACGCCCAGGCTGGCAGCGTTTTTTTGCAGGAATGATGTTTGGTGCGATTGTAAGCTGGCTCATTTTTCTCTTTACATACGGAACCTTTCAGGAAAAGCAAGTAACACTGCTGAGAAGCCAGCAGCATCATATGGACAGTTTGAAGGAACAAATCACACTCTATCGGGAAGATTTGCATAAGTTAAATGAGGATAATAAGAAGCGGCTGCTGATCCAAAGCGTAGATGTTCATCTCGTGAATCGTGAGCAATATAAAATCCCAGAGCCAGATACGCTGAAGTTTGAAGACCAGGTCAAGGAGGATATCTCAGAAGTCATTACAAAGGATATTGAAAGTGTCTATAAAACAAAGGAATTACTAAAACGGACAGTGGAAAATAAAGAATATACGATTCGGGAAAAGGCATACCGAGCGAAAGTGACAGAGCTGACAATTTATACGAAGCTTTCACTTGAAGTACGTATTTCATTTGCTGAATAAAGAGGTTGTGGAATTTTTATGAATTTCTGCCCTCAATGATCGCTTTTCACGCTTCATTTTTATACACTAAAAGTAGAACGAGATCTTAAATAGAAAGAGGTGAGGACAATGGAGGTTTACAGCTATCGTCAAATGGCACGAGACAAAGCAAGCCGGATCAAAGACGGCATGTGTGCTTATGCTGAGACAGAAATGATGGCTCATTTAATTAAAAAAGAATTAAAGCATCAAAATCTCCAAGCCTATGAAGATTCAACAGACATCGGCTGCTGGTTTATCCCTGTGTGCAAGTAACCCTTTTCTCCATGACAAAAAAGAGAGAAGGGACTTCATATCCCTCCTCTCTTATGATGATGATTTACATACTTCTTCTAAATCACGCAAAATCTCATCTGCTACGGCCCAATCATAAATGGACGCACCGGCTGCAAGCGGGTGGCCGCCGCCATGATATTTTTTCGCAATGGTGTTAATGACGACTCCTTTAGAGCGGAATCTGACACGAATCTGATCGTTTTCTTCCACAAAAAAGACCCATGCCTTAATGCCTGCAATATTTCCTAGTGTCCCAACAAGCTGTGAGGCCTGCTGCGCTGTTGTTTGGAACGATTCCAAAATTTCACGCTTAATGAACACAGATGCAACCCCGTTCTCTGACAAAGAAATATGTTGAAAAATATAACCATTTAATTTCACGACATTCAAATCTGTCTCATACAATTGATTGAAAAGATCTGAAGATGAAAACGGATATTCGATGAGTTCCCCTGCATATTTGAGTGTCTTTTTCGTTGTGTTTGGGAAAAGGAAGCGGCCAGTGTCTCCTACAATGCCGGCATAGATCAATTCAGCCGCCTTTGTATTCAGCTGATATCCTTCTTCTTTCCCCTCTAAGTACAATTCATAAATCATCTCGCTCACAGAGCTTGCCTCTGTATCCACCCAAAGCAAATCACCATAAGGATCTTCATTCGGGTGATGGTCGATTTTCATCAGCTTATCGCCCATTAAATAGCGCTGATCATCAATTCTTGCTTGATTGGCCGTATCACAGACAATGACAAGGGCCCCTTTATACACGTCGTCTGGTATCTCATCGAGTTCATATAAAAATGAAAGGGATGGCTCAGGGGTTCCTGTCGCATAAATATTTTTTTCTGGATAGGTGGCACGCAAGATTTCCGTAAGGCCGCACTGCGATCCATACGCATCAGGATCTGGTCTTACATGTCTATGAATGATGATGGTGTCATATAATGATATGGTTCTAATCAGTTCTTTTTTCATAAAAACTCCTTCTCATGCGATACTCTTTTTATTATTAAATCATAATCTATCGTGACGGAAAAGTGAGGAATAGACAATTTATTCTAGTAAGCAAGCCTATTTACGTTTAAAATAGGGTTGTAACCACTTACAATGGAGGCTTGGCACATGCTTGTTTTGATTGTGTTTATTATTTGTTCTGCCATGTTTTATTTATACTACAAAGCGAAAAATGTCCGTACGAACCGGCCAGTTGAGAAAAAATTCTGGTCGGCGAAATCCAGTATGGCCCTTGGCTGCTTTGTCCTGCTTTTCGGTGTGAATCAATTATTTTTAAACCGCTCGTCACTCGCATTTGTCATCGGATTTATTTTTGTTGCTGTCGGTATCGGCAGTACATGGGCTGGGTATAAAGCCTACAAGCATTACCTTCCGCTCTTTTTAAAAGAAGGCGAAAAAGATCACGCGTAATAAGGAAAGGGGCGACATGGGTTCGCCCTTTTTATCATTATCCCCTCTCCATCAGCTGCACCATCAGCATCGCTTTACCTACGATATTCGATTGGTGATAAACCTCGACTTCCAGCTTTCCAAACTTGCGCCCTACTTCTAAAATATTCGGCTTGATCTGGATTGTGGATTCCATTTGGACTGGTTTTAAGAAGTAGACAGAAAGACTCTCGACGATCAGCTCGCCCTTTTTATGAGATTTTAAGAAGCGGTTGGCTGATTCGATTAAAATTTGTGTGAACACCCCATATGAAATGTTTCCAAGCTGGTTCGTCATTTGCGGGGTGACCTCATATTGATAAACCGCATCTGCTTTTGGTTTTTCTGTATCAGCTTCTTTAAACCCTCTTGAGACAACATCATCCAGCTTTTCTCCAACCTGCGGCTGCTTTTGAATCATTTGGAGCGCCTTGAGCACATCCTGACGGCTGATCATCCCGATCAGCTTCGCATGATCATCCACAACTGGCAGCACCTCAATGCCTTCCCACACCATCATTTGGGCAGCTGAGGCGACAGATGTTTTGCCAATGACCGTCAGCGGATTTTTCGTCATCACCTTTTCAATCGGTGTGGAGCGGTCATGCCCCGCAATATCCTTTGAGGTGAGGATGCCGTGAATCTTCATTTGATCATCTGCGACCGGGAAACGGCCGTGGCCAGTTTCATAATTCTTTTCATACCATTTTTCTAGCTTATCCTCTGGTGATAAATACACAGTGCGTTCAATCGGCGTTAAAATATCTTCTACAAGCACAATCTCTTTTTTAATTAATTGGTCATAAATGGCTCTGTTAATGAGAGCCGCTACGGTAAATGTATCGTAGCTTGTTGATAAGATTGGCAGCTCTAGCTCATCTGCGAGCTGAATGATTTCATCATCTGTTGAGAATCCGCCGGTGACCAGCACAGCCGCCCCTGCCTCTAATGCCTGCTTATGGGCATTGATCCGGTTTCCGACGATGAGAAGGTTGCCAGCTGCCGTATAGCGCATCATCGCATCCAGCTCCATCGCTCCGATGACAAATTTATTTAACGTTTTATGTAAGCCTGCTCGTCCTCCAAGCACCTGTCCATCAATGACATTAACCACTTCTGCATATGTCAGTTTTTCAATATTTTCTTTTTTCTTCTGTTCAATTCGAATGGTGCCGACTCGTTCAATGGTACTGACGAATCCTTTATTTTCAGCATCTTTGATGGCCCGGTAAGCGGTGCCTTCACTCACTTTCATTTCTTTCGCTATGCGCCGGACAGAAATTTTCTCCCCGACATCTAAAGAATCAATATACGATAAAATTTGCTCATGCTTTGTCGCCAATCCCGTTCACCCTTTTTGTTTTCAGCGTTTTCATCTATGTTTCATTATAAGGGCAGGAGGCTTTTAATAGCAATTTGTCTTTTCTTTCAGCAGATGAAGGTAAACAAAAAAGCCGGCATTTGTGTGCCAGCTTTTTTCGTATGGGGATTAAATCTCGATTGATTCCCCGCTATTTAACACATGACCGACGCCGCCATGCAGGCTGTCTGCAAATGCATGCGGATCCTGTTCAATTGGCGGGAATGTGCTGTAGTGAATCGGAACGACCTGTTTTGCCCGCAGCCATTCTGCTGCAATTCTTGCATCCTCCGGCCCCATCGTGAAGTTATCACCAATTGGTAGGAATGCGAGCTCAATATGATTCAGCTCACCAATCAGCTTCATATCTGAAAAGAGTGCAGTGTCTCCAGCATGATAAATTGTTTTGCCCTCTGCGGTAAATAAAATACCTGATGGCATCCCTGTATACGTAATTGTCTGTGCCTCTTCATCAATGACAGCAGAACCATGGAACGCTTGCGTGAGCTTCACTTTACCAAATTCAAACTCACGGCTGCCTCCAATAGAAAGCGGGTGCGTTTTCACCCCTTGCCAGCTTAAATACGTGGCAAGTTCGAAAGGCGCGACAACAAGTGCATCATTGTTTTTAGCGATTTCAATGGTGTCACCGATGTGATCTCCATGTCCATGTGTCAGTAAAATGACATCTGCTTTCACATCTTGCGGATTGATATCTGTGTGCTTATTTCCATTTAAAAATGGGTCAATCCAAATATGATATCCGTTTGTTTCAATGTGTACGACTGAATGTCCATGATATGTAGCTTTCATGTAGTATATCCACCTTTCAATTTTGATCTCATATCATTTATTCCCTCTATAAAAAGCTAAAAAACTTAATGCCTGTGAATGACGTTAAGACCACCTGTTGCTTCAATGACGGTGCCTGTAATGAGGTCTGAACGGTCATCACATAGAAATGAGATGATACGTCCTATATCCTCTCCAGTACCAGACCTGCCTATTGGCGTTTCTTCGTCTTTGATTTGGCGGGCTTCCTCTATTGTCGATTCTTTCATGTCTCCAACGATTTTGCCTGGACAAACCATATTGGCGGTGATGCCGTTTTCGGCTTCTTCAATCGCAATGGTTTTCGTCAATGACGCAAGGCCCACTTTTGCCGCTCCAAAGGCTGATCTGTGCATCCAGCCTGGCGCATGGTCTGCACCTTGGAAGCCATAAGTGATAATGCGGCCAAAGCTTTGTTTTCTCATCATTGGGATGACCATGCGGAACAAATGGAATACTGCTGATAAGTTGCCTTCTATCATTTGATACCATTCATCTTCAGAGTAATCCGCCAGTTTTTTTCGTTCAAAAATATAAGGACCAGCATTGTTAATCAAGGCATCAATCCGCCCAAATCGCTCTATTGCCAGCTCTACCATGTTTTTTAGATCTTCTTTTTTTGTCACATCACCTTGGACAAATTGAAGCTTATCTTCGTACTGCTGTAATTCTTCTCTCATCTGCCGGACAGCTTCATCATCACTTCGATAATTCACTGTCACAGAATACCCCATATTCAGTAAAGACTCGGTGACTTTCCGGCCAAGTCCTTTAGAACCCGCTGTTATTAATGCGTGTCGCACACAATCTCCTCCTAAAGCAAAGGTTGCAAGTTCACGTGTTTCTTATCTTATCTTTTACTTTACTATAAACCGGCATCTGGCGCACTTATGAACCCTTTATCAATAGGAGTAAAACAGTATAGGGTGATTCATCCACTTTTTCAGATCCCATGAGCCATGGATATCGAGAAGCAGCGAAACAAAACGATAGCATTCTCTCACCTCTTGAAGCTCGCGAGGAAGCGGACAAATCTCTTCATACCCCAATTGGACATCGCGGGCAGCTTCTTTTGTCAAAAGGTATTCCAATGCAATAAAATCAAACGCAGCTGGTCCATATACGACATATTCTGTATCAACTAACTCGTTACTTGATCTTCTTTTTCAATATATTGAGACGGATCTAAATCAATTAAAATAAGACTGGCTGAATCAGGAGGCTTCAGCTTTCCAATCTTTTGCAACACAATTTCTGTATAACAATGAAATTCAGTCTGATCAGCATAATAACGCTCTATGAGTTTGGGTACAGCCTTTTTTAACACCGCATGAAATTCTCTCAAATGTTTCTTTTCAGCTCCGTATACTGCACCAAAAAAGTCAGTTCTATATGAATGAAGATGTGCTAGTTTCCTCCCATAATCCTTATAAAAGTTTGATGAACGTCCATAGAAAGATGTGAAAGGTGTTCCTTCTACTTTCTCCATTACATAAAAATGTCTCCCTGCCTTCTTCACTTTACGAACAACTTCTGGAATCTGAAACGAATTCGTATGAGACAGTTTTTGATTAATTTGATCGATATACTTTTGTGTAGTATGAGCATCTACTCCATAGATCATATTGATCCCAGTCACAAATTCACTTTCTTCTCCTGCAGTTTTAGGAGATTTGATCACATACTCCGTTTTATCTTGTAAGGAGATCAGCCACACATCATTGGCCCGTCCGTCATATTGTTCTCCTAACGTTTTCATTGATACGATCGGTTGATGAAACAAAGCCTCAAGCGTTTTCTTCATGATCTGCTGTCACTCCCTTTTCTGCTTGACGCTAGTATGCTTTCATTTTCTCCAATGGTCATCAATCTCCTTTTTCCATGACAAAAAACCATCCGTATCATACGAATGGTTTTTTGCGTGTTATGCCAGGCAGGCTTTTGCTTTTTCTAAAGCGAGCTGGATTTGTTTGAATCCAGTTCCGCCTGCACTTGTTCTTTTTTCAACCGCCACATACGGATCAAGAACAGTGTAAATGTCTTGTTCAAAAAGCTCGCTTGCTTCTGTAAAAGTTTCAAAAGGAAGATCACTTAAGTAGATGCCTTTTTGAATACATGTATACACAAGCTTGCCAACGATTTCGTGTGCTTCACGGAATGGCATGCCTTTTTTCGCAAGGTAGTCTGCCACTTCTGTCGCATTTGAGAAATCTTCTTTTGTTGCCTTTTTCATGACATCTTCGTTGACTGTCATCGTTTGAATCATACCTGTGAAGATTTGCAGGCTGCCAGCGATGGTTTTCACTGTATCAAACATGCCTTCTTTATCTTCTTGCAGATCTTTGTTATACGTAAGCGGCAAGCCTTTCATAATCGTGAGAAGCCCCATTAGGTTGCCATACACACGGCCTGTTTTTCCGCGGATTAATTCAGCCATATCCGGGTTTTTCTTCTGCGGCATCATGCTGCTGCCTGTTGCATACGTATCATCGAGTTCAATGAATTTGAATTCTTGTGAGCACCATAAAATGATTTCTTCACAAAAACGTGAGAGGTGCATCATCACAAGACTGCTATTAGACAAAAACTCTAAAATGAAGTCCCGATCACTCACACCATCAAGGCTGTTTTCGTAAATGTGATCAAAGCCAAGCTGCTCTGCAGTATATTCACGATCAATCGGGAATGTCGTTCCTGCTAACGCTCCGCATCCAAGCGGAGATACGTTAATTCGCTTCAATGAATCTTGAAAGCGCGCTTTGTCACGCTCAAGCATCCAAAAATAGGCGAGCATATGATGGGCAAACGAAATAGGCTGTGCACGCTGCAGGTGCGTATATCCTGGGAAAATCGTTTCAACGTGCTGTTCTGCCTTTTCTACAAGCACCGTTTGAAAGGAAGAGATGAGTTCAATGATATGCTCTACTTGGTTATTCAAATATAAGTGCATATCGGTTGCAACCTGATCATTCCGGCTTCTCGCTGTGTGCAATTTGCCGCCAAGCGGACCAATCTCATCAATGAGCATTTTTTCAAGGTTTAAATGAATGTCCTCATAATCTACTGAGAATTCCAGTTCATCCGCTTCTGCCTTTTTCATGAGCGTATTTAGTCCGTCTTTGATGGCAGCGGCCTCCTCATCACCGAGGATACCGCATTTATTCAGCATACTTGCATGAGCAAGGGAGCCGGTCAGATCTTCTTTCACTAATTGTTTGTCGAAATGAATGGACGCGCCAAACTCATCGACCCATTTTTCTGGTGTTTTTTGAAATCGGCCTCCCCAAAGCTTTTTCATGCTTTAACCTGCTCCTTTTTATTCACGATGCTGTTTACTTTTGTCGGTAAGCCCCAAAGGTTAATAAATCCTACAGCTGCATCATGATCAAATTCATCTGCTTTTGTATAAGTTGCGAGATTTTCATCATAAAGTGAATATGGTGATTTACGTCCTTCTACAATGGCATGGCCTTTAAATAGTTTCACACGTACAACACCCGTTACGTTTTGCTGTGTTTCTTGTAAGAATGCATCTAGTGCTTCTTTAAGCGGTGAGAACCATAAGCCGTTGTATATTAATTCAGCCATTTTTTGTTCCACGATTGGTTTAAAGTGTGCGACTTCTTTAACAAGCGTTAAGTCTTCAAGCTCTTTATGTGCTTTAAGAAGTGTGACTGCACCTGGGCACTCGTACACTTCACGAGATTTGATCCCAACAAGTCGGTTTTCAACGTGATCGATTCTGCCAACACCATGCTGACCAGCGACTTCATTTAAATGAAGGATAAGATCAGATAATGAATACTGGATTCCGTCAATCGCTGTCGGTTTTCCTTTTTCAAACGTGATTTCAATGATTTCAGGTGTGTCAGGCGTTTTTTCAAGTGGATTTGTCAGATCATATGCACCCTCTGGCGGCGCAGCCCAAGGATCTTCTAAAATGCCACATTCGTTACTTCTGCCCCAAAGGTTTTGGTCGATTGAATATGGGCTGTCTAAGTTAATCGGAATTGGAATACCATGTTTTTGTGCATAATCGATTTCCTCATCACGAGACCATTTCCATTCACGCACTGGCGCAAGAACTTCTAGATCTGGATTCAATGCTTTAATGGATACTTCAAAACGAACTTGGTCGTTCCCTTTTCCAGTACATCCATGAGCAACAGCTACTGCATTTTCTTTTTCTGCTACTTCCACTAATTTTTTTGCAATAAGCGGACGGGATAGTGCAGATACTAGTGGGTATTTTCCTTCATACATTGTGTGTGCTTGTAATGCAGTGAGTGCAAACTCTTCAGCAAATTCTTCTTTTGCGTCAATCATGTATGATTGAACCGCTCCGACTTGAAGCGCTTTTTGTTGAACGAATGCCAAGTCTTTTCCTTCACCTACGTCAAGGCAGCAAGCAACAACTTCGTATCCTTGCTCTTGTAGCCATTTAACTGCAACAGAGGTATCAAGACCTCCGGAATATGCTAATACAACTTTTTTATTTTGTGACATGATTGAAAAGCTCCTCTCGCTTGTTTTGATTCTGTGAATGTTTTTGCATAAAAATAAGTTTTAATTTATAAACATGCATTTAGTATGTATACACTGTAACAAGGAAAAATTGTTTTTTCAACCCCTTTATGAAAAAAACTCTGCCAAATTTTCTTGGCAGAGTCATTTTGGGCTATTTTTGATCTTTTTCAAGCTCTCGTAAGACGTGAGGAAGCTCTGGAATCACGAGTTTTGTCATGGCTAAACGAACGGCTCCGGTAGATCCTGGCGTCGCAAAGACAGCCTTTTGATTGACGACCCCTGCCGCTGCCCGGGACAAGATAGCAGCTGAACCTATGTCTTCTGTATAGCTGAGCATGCGGAAGATTTCACCAAAGCCAGGCAGCTCCTTGGAAAAAAGAGGGGTAATCGCTTCAATGGTTACATCCCTTGCAGCAATTCCTGTTCCGCCATTTAACAAGACGGCGTCTATTTTCGGTTCGCTTGTTCCTTCCAGCACAGCGTCTTGAATCGATCCAATATCATCTTTTACAATATCGTATGCAAGAACAAGATGTCCCTGTTCTTTGAGCAAATCAATCATCAGGCGCCCGCTTTTATCTGTTTCCTTCGTTCTTGTATCACTGACCGTAATGACCTTCACATAAAGCCTTTCTTTCGCCTCTCGTTTATGTTCTGTCACGCTCATTTTCCGCACCGCTCCCTTTTGCTTCATATTGGACAACATTATAGCATGCTGCTTTTAACAGAAAAAAGCTCTTTTCCTTATTGGAAAAGAGCTCAGATTGTTGACAAAGGGCTAAAATGATTTTGATTTTAGCCCTTTGTCTTCTTTTCAGCGTAATAGAAAACCTTTGCAGTCTAGGAAGGACGAGCACCGGAGCGGAGCGAATTTGACATTCGTGAGCACCGAAGCGCAGACCTGCGGGCGAATGTGAGGGTTTGTCTACACCCTGAGCTTTTCAAACTTGATTACGCTAAACGCATAACGTCTCTTGCAATCATTACTTCTTCGTTTGTTGGGATGACGATCACTTTTACAGGAGAGTGCGGGTAGCTGATGAATGCTTCTTCGCCTCTCATGTTGTTTAGGGAAGGATCCCAGTAAACGCCCATGAATTCTAGACCACGAAGTACACGTGCTCTTACTTCTGAACTGTTTTCACCGATTCCAGCTGTGAAGATGATCGCATCTACGCCATTCATTCTTGCTGCATAAGAGCCGATGTATTTATGAATACGGCTCGCAAAAATATCAAGAGCAACTTCTGCACGGTCGTTTCCTTCTTCTGTTGCTTCTTCAATATCACGAAGGTCACTTGACAGACCAGACACACCTAAAAGACCACTCTTCTTATTCAAAGTAGAAAGCACTTCTTCAGCAGTATGTCCTGTTTTTTCCATAATGAATGGAATAAGAGCAGGGTCAATGTTACCTGAACGTGTACCCATTGCAACACCAGCAAGTGGTGTAAAGCCCATAGATGTATCGATTGATTTTCCGCCTTCAACTGCTGCGATACTCGCACCATTTCCAAGGTGGCAAGAAATCAGACGAAGCTCTTCTAGTGGACGGCCTAATAGCTCTGCTGCACGCTCTGTAACGAACTTGTGGCTTGTCCCGTGGAATCCGTATTTACGAATACCAAAGTTTTTGTAGTAGTCGTACGGAAGGCTGTATAGGTAAGACTGCTCTGGCATAGTTTGGTGGAACGCTGTATCGAACACAGCAACCGCTGGTACGTCAGGCAGAATTTGTTTGAATGCTTTGATTCCTACAACGTTTGCAGGGTTGTGAAGTGGTGCAAGCTCTGAAAGCTGATCAATGTCGTTAATCACTTCATCAGTTAAAAGTACAGAATCGCTGAATTTCTCTCCGCCGTGAACAACTCGGTGTCCTACGCCATCAATTTCATTAAAGTCTTTGATGATGTGAAATTCAGTTAGTTTTTCAAGCAGCATTTTGACCGCTACTGCGTGATCTGGAATATCTGTCACTTCTGTTTTCTTTTCTCCATCTACAGAAATCGTGAAGATACTGTTGTCCATTCCGATTCTTTCAACAAGCCCTTTTGTTAAAACGGTTTCTTCTGGCATGTCGAACAATTGGAATTTAAGAGATGAGCTTCCTGCGTTGATTGCAATAATTTTGGACATTACTGTCGCTCCTTTTACTCAGTTGTTATATAAGGTTTCACGTTTTTTCCGGTGCTATATTCAACCTGTTTGACGGGTCTTTTATAGTTTAACGATAAGTCCGAAAAATATCTGACTTTTTCATTTAAACATTGAAAACTTTGCATTTCAAGTGCACCTTCAAACTGTTATCGCTTACATCAATAAGTCATTATTTTCTGAATAGTAAAATAGCCAGAAATATCTCTGGCTATTCTTTCGTTTCTTTTTCTTCTATAAACCACTGGTCTAATTTTCTCATCACACCGACCATTGCTTCCTTTTGTGAGAAAGATGGAAGATTGGCAAACAGCATTCGTTTTGGTGCTTCCAGCCCTTCTCTTTTCTTTTGCATCACAAATAAGCTTTTGGCGTGTTTCTTATCCTTAAACATGGACACTGGCAGCTGAATTAACGCATTCATATACGCATGATCTTTGATGAAATCCTTTAATTGTACGCTTTCTTTACCTTCAAACAAATCGTTTGGAATGATGAAGAATAAGAAGCCGCCTTCTTTTGTGTAGCGGAGGCTTTGTTCAATGAATAAATAATGGGCAAAGGCATGTCCTTCTTTTGCCTGCAATTCAAAGTCTGCTGCACGCTCATCATTTGGATAATAGCCGACTGGCAGGCTGCATACAGTGACATCTGCCGGTGAGATCAGAAGCGGTTCAAGACTGTCCTGGTGGAAAAGCTCGACTTCTTTCTCCTCTAAATTCGCCTGGGCCCAAGCAATTTTAATGAGCACATCATCAATTTCAGACGCAAAGCCGCGCTTTGTTTCTGCAGTGAGATTGTTTAAAACCGCAAGAAGTAAGTTTCCTGTTCCCGCTGCTGGATCAAAGACAACAAGTTCTTTTTGACCTTCTAAAAATTTATTCACCAAATAGCTGACAAACAGTCCAATCGTATCTGGCGTCATCTGGCGATTTGGATGAGAAATATCCTTTTGACCTTTCAATACGGCGAGCTGAAACGCTTTACGAATCTGCTCATGATCATAAGAAGCAAAATCTGCTTTCTCTATTAAATCCTTTAATAAACCGTTTCGATCATTTGCTTGGAAAAAGGCTTCTCCTGCTTCTGCCAATGCCTCAATATAGGAAATGCTCTGTTCCTTTTTCAATCGAATAGAAGCTGTATCGAGCAGTTCAAAAATAGTACTTACTTGATCTTTCTGCAATGCTTTTCTCTCCTCGCTTTGTTAAAAGCTATATGTTCTCATTGAAAAGAGCCCCAGGTTGAAGCCGGAGCTCTTGTCGATGCTGCTTTTATAACAGTGATTTTGCAGCTTCAATGGCTTTTTCATAATTTGGGTGATTCGTTGCTTCACTTACGTATTCAGTGTAAACCACTTTTCCGTTAGGGTCTAATACAAAGACTGCGCGCGCCAATAAACGCAATTCTTTCATATACACTCCGAATGCTTCACCAAATGACATATCTCTGTGATCAGATAATGTTTCGACATTTTCAATTCCGTTTGCTCCGCACCAGCGTGCTTGTGCAAATGGAAGGTCTGCACTAATCGTATAAATATTGACCGGACCTAAACCCGCTGCCTCTTCATTGAAACGTCTTGTTTGTGCGTCACACACACCTGTATCAATAGAAGGAATCACTGAGATGATCGTCACTTTTCCTGCTAAATCAGAAAGTGAAACTTCTCCAAGTGAGTTCGTTAAAACCGTAAAATCAGGAGCCTGCTCGCCTACTTTTACTTCATTTCCTACAAGCGTGACAGGACTTCCTTTAAATGTGATCGATGCCAAAACAATTCCTCCCTTTTCAAATGTATGGTTCTATCATAGTAGAGAAAGCAAAAAACTGCAAAGCCTAATCGTCCATTTTGAAAAAAAAGTTAACTGCAGCGCAGCTAACTTTTTAAAGGTCTATGTCATCTAGTTTTCGTTCTTTATGACGGTGCTCCCGCTCATCCTTCTTAAACATGTGCTGAAGACGTTCAATTGCTTGAGGAGCAGAATCCAATATTTTATCGAGCAGATGTGTGTGTTCATCCAAATGAAGCATTCGAACTCCGTTTGTTCCTACAATTAAGAAGGCAATTGGTGTAATCGATACCCCGCCGCCGCTTCCGCCGCCAAATGGGAGTCTCGGTTCTTTTCGTTCTTGATCATCAGAACGCTTTTCCTTCTTTTGGTTCCCGTTAAATTCACTGCCGCCGGCTGCAAATCCAAAACCAACCTTTGACACAGTGAGAATGACACTGCCGTCAGGGGTTTCGACTGGATCGCCGATGATTGTATTCACATCTATCATTTCTTTTAAGTTTTCCATCGCTGTCTTCATGAGACCTTGGATTGGATGATCTGCCATTTTCGGGTTCCTCCTTAAACAGATGATTCATTCTTCGTTGCTTGAAGAGAGGCACTTTTTCTCGCCTTTCTCCCTTTTAACCAATGGACAAGTAAACGAATGGCTGCAAGCATAGCATGTCCAATACGAAAATAAGCTATACATGTAAACTGAGTCTGCGATACGTTGTGCTGAAAGGCCGGAATGACTTCATATACAGGTTTATGCTTAAAGGTGAGATGCTCCTGCATAAAGGCAAGCAGCGCTCCTTTAACTGACCACACACCGCCGGCTGCTACACCTGTTAAAGCGGCGTCATGAAAGCCGATCCATGTCGACCAGTGAAATGAGACAACCCTTATGTGAATGAAGAACTTGCGCATGATCCGGTTTAAATCGACAATCTCTTTTGTGATGCGCTCCATTTGATGAAGGATTTGCTTCATATCACGTTTTCCTACTTTTTTATGCATCGATTCTTTTTCGTGATCAGGGGTTTTGGCGCTTTCCATTTTCTTTTCACGAATATCAATCGTTTGGTCTTCTGGATTGACCCTCACCATCGGAATCTCTTTTTTGAGTCTGATCAATCCATATAAGGTGATGACCTTCAGTGCAATATGGTCATTGTCGTTTGTATGCGAATAGTCCAGCGAAATGGTTACTTTCATGAAAATCAACAAGATCACAAGAAACAACAACGCTGCGATCCAAACGTAAAGCACTGTGCTCACTTCCTCCATAACAAATGATGCTTCCCCTACGATTATGGCTCTCATTCTGGATTTTATACCCAATCAACAAAAAAAGAGTTTGACCAGTACGCGGCCAAACTCCTCTGATTATACGTTTGATTCTGTTTTTTCATATAAATGTTCATGGACGACCACTGTATCAGCAAAGTAATCATGAACCCCTTGCTTTTTCGGCGAGAACCCAACGATTGCATAGAGAACAAAGATCGTATTAATGTAGCGTCCCACAATCTCTCTAAAGAAAATAACATCCCATGCCAGCTTCTTCTCAGGCTGAAGTGAGACCACTTTAATCCCAAACACCATCTTGCCGAGTGTTTGTTGAAAGATTTTCGTCATGATGGCGAAATAAAGGAGGAATACAATCGTCGTTGTGACGGAAAATGGAGAAAACCATCCCCCTCCTTTGGACCAACCAAACAGACTAAAGATTGGAGAAACCGTCAAATGGTTGACACCCCAGACGACGAGCCAATCAAGAATAAACGCCCAAAATCTAATCCAAAAACCTGCAAACGCCTGTGCTTCAATTGAAGCGCGCTTCACAAAGGCCGGCTTCGATTCTTCCTCTTGGCTGCGGCTTTCGCTTACTTCATCGAATGTAGAATCCATCTATGATCCCTCCTTTATTTTGAATAGAGATACATCGGTTTAGACCCATTTGAGCCAGCCAGTGTTTCTTTTAAATTCAGAAAATCAATTTCGCTTTTAAAGAGCTTGCTTGCACTCATGTTGAAGAGAGAGTTCCAGCCAAAGCTTTGAGAATAGCTGACCACTGTTGCTCCTTTTAAGCCTTTTTCATTTTTCTTCATCGCTTTTAATGCATCTTCATAATACCCAAGCTCATCGACTAATCCGTTCGATTTTGCCTGTGTCCCGTCATATACTCGGCCGTCAGCAATTTTCTTGACTTCCTTTTTTGACATGCCTCGTCCTTCAGAGATCACTTTGACAAATCCTTCGTAAGAGTTATCGACCATGCTTTGCATGATGTTGCGCTCATCTTTTGTCATATCACGGTTAGGAGACATGATGTCTTTGAACTTCCCGCTCTTAATCGTTTCATATTTAATGCCCAAATTATCTGCCAGCTTT
Organism: Bacillus sp. AM 13(2015); assembly: GCF_001518755.1. Classification (NCBI taxonomy): domain Bacteria; kingdom Bacillati; phylum Bacillota; class Bacilli; order Caryophanales; family Bacillaceae; genus Bacillus; species Bacillus sp. AM 13(2015). The sequence continues at coordinate 98,420 of NZ_LKCP01000022.1, forward strand.
GAATAATTCAAGCTTTGCATAATAACACCTAGCGATCCTGTTAATGTTTCAGGTGAAGCAAAGATTTTCTTCGCTGGAGTTGACACGTAGTAGCCGCCAGAAGCTGCCATTGAGCCCATAGATACGTAAATCGGCTTCTTTGCTTTTTTCACTTCTTCTAATTTTTTATGTATTTCAGCACTTTCATAGACACCGCCGCCAGGAGAGTTAACGCGCAGCAGTACGCCTTTTACCGAAGCATCCTCTTTCGCTTTATCTAGTTCCTTGAGGAATGCACGATGATCATACCCTTCTCCGCCTAATAGGCTCGAGGCACCTCCATTATCTTGAATCGTTCCATTAATCTCAAGAACAGCAATCTTGCCTGCACCGCTGCCATTCTCTAGTACCTTCTCTTCTATTTCATCCCCGAATTGATAGCTCATTTTATTGTCATTGAAGCTATCGAACAAGGCCATCGTGACACTAATTACAATTGAAAATCCGAAAACACCAAGTGCAATAATTAGCGCTACCCATCTTTTCGCATTCATCTTTTTCTCCTCCTTTTGATCTCACTTCATTCATACGAATGCCCACATGAAATGTTTCACAGGAATTGTGGTTTTTTTACATTTCATGTAGGCATATGATAGCACCTCTCTTAAATAACGATCAACTTTACATCGTCTACGTAGACAAGCGTATGACGAAAAATTGGCTTTTTTATCCTCTCCCTGCACCTAATAGGCTATATCTTCACCGCAACGAAACACCTAAACCATTCTTTCATGAGAAAACGGCTATTCAATTATGCTCAGGATTCAGCCATTTCGAATCACTCACATCGACTCATTTCTCATCATGCAAATCTGATCATTAGATGGTTCTTTCTAATGTTTTTACTTTCATATGAAAAAAGTGTAAAATGTGAGCAAGGGTTTTCATGTAAGCCCTTTATTATTGGAAATTATTTTTGACAGCAAAGGGGAGAACGTCAATGACAGACAATCGACGCAATGTATTTTTCTTTTACAAAAAAGATCATGAATTGGATGGACACATTTCTTCTCTCGAGAAGCTCGCTACCGATCAAGGCTTTCACGTCGTCAAGCGTGCAGAGGATGCCCATATTATTGCTTCAATTGGCGGTGATGGCACATTTCTTCAAGCAGTCCGCAAAACGAACTTCCGGGATGACTGCTTGTATGTAGGGGTATCAAAATCAGAGAATACGCACCTATACTGTGATTTCTCGTTAGAACATTTTGATAAAATGATTGATGCCATGAACACTGAACAGCTTGAAGTGAGAAAATATCCAATTATCGATGTAAGCGTTGACAGCACAAATCAGTTCCATTGCTTAAATGAACTGTCGATCCGCTCCAGCATTATTAAAACATTTGTGATCGATGTGTATATAGATGATTTCCATTTTGAAACTTTTAGAGGCGACGGCATGATTATTTCCACTCCGACTGGTTCAACGGCTTACAATAAATCCGTGAGCGGCGCCGTGGTTGATCCGATGCTTCCATGTATGCAAGTCACAGAGCTTGCATCTCTGAATAACAACTCGTACCGTACATTAGGCGCTCCTTTCATTTTAAGCAGTGACCGTAAGCTGACGCTGAAGGTGGTGCAGGATGGAAACGATCATCCAATTATCGGGCTTGATAACGAAGCGCTCGGTACAAAACACGTCAAACAAATTGACATTGGACTTTCAGGAAAAGTGATTAAAACGGTGAAATTAAAAGACAACTCTTACTGGGAAAAAGTAAAACGAAGATTCCTTTAATCTTTCAGATTATTGAGGGTTTAAAGCTCCTTTATGGGGCTTTTTTTTATGTCTTTTCATTCACGGTCATGGTTATGGTATGATGTCACAAGTATGATTGTACGAAAAGGAGAACACGATGACATTACAACATTTTGATCAATATCCATTAAGTGATGAATTGAAACAAGCGCTAGAAGCGCTTCACTTCCATACACCTACACCCGTTCAGCACGAGACATTATCTGTTGCTTTTTCAAAGCAGGATTTAATCGTCAAATCTCAGACTGGCAGTGGCAAGACTGCAGCATATGGTCTGCCGATTTGTGAAATGGTTGATTGGGCTGAAAATAAGCCTCAAGCACTTATCCTCGTTCCGACACGAGAACTCGCCATGCAGGTCAAACAAGACCTCACAAGCCTTGGACGATTCAAACGAATCAAAGCCGCAGCCATTTTTGGAAAAGCCTCTTTTCAAGCGCAGAAAGTAGAGCTTTCACAGAAAAACCATATTGTGTGCGGGACACCAGGCCGCATTTTGGATCACCTTGAGAAAGGCACCCTTTCTTTAGAAAATCTCAAATTTTTCGTGTTAGATGAAGCGGATGAAATGCTGAACATGGGATTTATCGATCAGGTTTCTTCTATTATTCAGTATCTGCCGCCAAAGCGCATGTCGATGCTATTTTCAGCGACAATGTCTGAAGATATGAAGAAATTGAGCGAACAATTTTTACAATCACCGAAAATCATTGAGATCGCACGTGAAGAAACGTCTGTACAGCAAATCACCCATACCGTAATTGAAACAGAAGAGGAATCGAAATTCTCCCTTCTTCAGCGGACGATCGTCATTGAAAATCCAGATAGCTGCATTATTTTCTGTAATACACAGGACCGGGTGAATGAACTCACGATGAAGCTGGATGAATGGGATGTGCCTTGTGACAAAATTCATGGCGGCATGAGACAGGAAGACCGCTTTGATGTGATGGATGAATTTAAAAAAGGTGAATTCCGTTATCTGATCGCAACAGATATAGCAGCCCGGGGAATTGATGTCAGTGATATGACACATGTCATTCATTATGATCTTCCTTATGAAAAAGAGCGCTATATTCACCGAACTGGTAGAACAGGCAGAGCGGGAAAAAGCGGAAAAACGATTGCGTTTATGACAAAGAATGCTAAGCCGCTTATTGATGAATTAAAGCAGGATGCCGGCATAGATTTTCAAACTCAGCCTTATCCAACGAAGGAAGAAGCAGAAAAGCATGTAGAAAGCTTTGAAGAAAAGATTGAAACGCCTGTTCAAAAGGAAAATAAACAGGCAGGCGTTGAGAAGGATATTATGAAGCTTTATTTTAACGGCGGAAAGAAAAAGAAGCTGCGAGCTGTTGATTTCGTTGGGACCATTGCCAAAATAGATGGCGTTGCATTCGATGACATTGGGATTATTACAATTCAAGACACGAAAACATATGTAGATATTTTAAACGGCAAAGGTCCTCTTGTGCTGAATGCCATGCGCCACACAACCATTAAAGGCAAGCAGTTAAAAGTACATGAAGCACGTTCATAAAAAGTAAAGGCTCAGCGCCTTTACTTTTTTATTGATGATGTAATAAGCGCACAAACGTTGATCCCATCAGCCTTTTTGATGACAAACATGACAAATGTCATATTGAATACATGATGGGTGCTACTATGAGCATGACACCTTTCCTTCTATACTTTGAAGTAGAAAGAAACGGAAAGGACTTGAACGTTCATGACGACTTCAACAAACACACAGCAGCAAGCTACTTTAAGAAAACAAGTGGGTCAATTCTCTGGTGCTGATTCGAAAAAAAGTATCATTCAACTCTTTAATACATTCATTCCATTTTTAGGGCTTTGGTTTCTTGCCTATTATAGCCTGAATATCTCCTACCTTTTAACCCTCTTCTTTGCGGTTATTGCAGCTGGGTTTTTAGTACGTGTCTTTATTATTTTTCACGACTGCTGCCATCAATCCTTTTTTAAACAGAAGCCGCTAAATCACCTGTTCGGTTTTTTAACGGGCGTACTCACCCTTTTCCCTTATCTTCAATGGCAACGAGATCATTCAATTCACCATGCCACAAGCAGCAATTTAGACAAACGAGGTACTGGCGACATCTGGCTCCTAACAGTCAAAGAATATCAAGAAGCATCAGCATGGACGAAATTTCGCTACAGATTTTATCGTAACCCGTTTGTGATGTTTATTTTAGGACCGATCTTTGTCTTTCTCTTAAAAAACCGTTTCAACGTCAAAAATGCTCGTAAAAAAGAGCGTTGGAACACGTATTTCACAAACGTGAGCATCATTGCGTTAGCAGCCGTAACATGTCTTCTTTTTGGCTGGCAGGAATTCCTGCTTGTTCAAGGTCCGATCTTCCTAATCTCAGGATCTATCGGTGTATGGTTGTTTTATGTACAGCATACGTTTGAGGATTCTTATTTTGAAGCAGATGAACATTGGAACTATGTGCAGGCAGCTGTTGAAGGAAGCTCTTTTTACAAATTACCAAAGCTTCTTCAATGGTTAACAGGTAATATTGGTTACCATCATGTCCATCATTTAAGCCCAAGAGTACCGAATTATCATTTAGAGCATGCTCATGAGCAAAGTGAACCGTTGCAAAATGTCCCAACCATTACATTAAAAACAAGTATTGAATCCATGAAATTTAGATTGTGGGATGAAGAAACGAAAGCATTCGTTACCTTCAAAGAGGCAAGGCAATCTAAGAAGATGAACGTCCCTGTTATCAAAGGAGACATTCTGAAGAAAAATGCATAATTGGTTCAAGCTCTTTCTTACACTAGAAGGAGCTTGTTATCATTTACAGGATGCAGCCGCATGTTGAATTTGATAAAGTAAGGAAAAAGAATGAAAAAGGTGGCACACGGATGAAAAAACAGTTTAAAATTCAAAAATTGCATGGGATTTCCCCTTATATATGGGCCATTTTTTTCATCCTGCCCTTCTATTTTATCTTTAAGACACCTTCGACTTTAGGCATTGTGATCGGCATTATTTTGAACGTCGTCTTTTTCGCTGTGTATCGTTTTGCGTTTGTCGCAAAAGGCTGGTCTTTATATGTCTTCGGTCTTTTATTGATCGGTATTTCAACTGGTTATGTGATGCTCTACAGCTATATTTATTTCGCTTTTTGCATCGCCTATTTTAACGGACATATCAAACGAAAAGTCCCCTTTTATATCTTGTACTATATCCATCTGGCGAGCGCCGCCGTGGCAGTGAACTTTAGTTTGATCTTAAAAAAGGGCTGGTTTCTCACACAAATTCCTTTTGTCGTCATTACCCTGATTAGTGCCATTCTTCTTCCACTTAGCATTCGAAGCAGGAAGGAACGTGAACGGCTTGAGGAGAAATTAGAATATGCCAATGAACGGATTGCTGATCTTGTGAAGCTGGAAGAAAGGCAGCGCATTGCTCGCGACCTGCATGACACCCTTGGACAAAAGCTTTCTTTGATCGGTTTAAAAAGTGATCTTGCCCGTAAACTCGTGTATAAAGACCCTGAACAGGCTCGTGCCGAACTCAAAAGCGTCCAGCAGACTGCCAGAACGTCTCTCAATGAGGTGCGAAAGATTGTTTCCTCTATGAAAGGCATTCGAATTAAAGATGAAATGTCGAACATCGAGCAAATTCTCGAAGCAGCTGGAATTGAATTGATCTATGATGAAAAGGAAGCACCGAAACACATCTCACTCCTGAACGAAAACATTGTGAGTATGTGCATCAAAGAGGCGGTGACGAATGTCGTCAAACATAGTGACGCGACGGTTTGTAAAATCACCATTCACCAAAAATCAAAGGAAGCGATCATCACCGTTGAGGACGACGGAACATTTAAAGGCGACTATCCTTCCTCTCAATCGAAGGGTCACGGCCTTTTAGGAATAAGAGAAAGATTGGAATTTGCAAATGGCCGCCTGCGTATTGAGACAAAGGATGGGACAAAGCTCATTATGATCATTCCAAATGATTCAGCTGCAAAAGAAAAGGAGGGGATGAAATGATCAACATCTTTATCGCAGAAGATCAGCAAATGCTGCTTGGTGCACTCGGTTCACTTCTCGATTTAGAAGACGATATGACGGTTGTTGGAAAGGGTACGAATGGTCAAGATGCCATCGATTTTGCCAAAAAACACGCTGTTGATATTTGCTTAATGGATATTGAAATGCCGGGAAAATCTGGACTTGATGCAGCGGAAGAGCTTAAAGGATCAGATGTGAAAATCATCATTTTGACGACCTTTGCCCGCTCTGGTTATTTCCAAAGAGCGTTAAAAGCTGGCGTCAGCGGCTATATGCTGAAAGACAGCCCCAGCGAGGAACTCGCAAGTGCGATTCGCAGTGTGATGAAAGGGAAAAAGGTGTATGCCCCTGAATTGATGGAAGACTTATATAGTGATGAAAATCCTTTAACGGAGCGAGAGAAATCGGTCCTTGAACTCGTCGCAGACGGTAAAAACACAAAAGAAATTGCAAAAGAACTCAGCATTAAAAGCGGCACTGTCCGGAACTACATTTCCATTATTTTAGATAAGCTAGAAGTTAAGAACCGCATCGAGGCCATTACCCGCTCAAAAGAAAAAGGCTGGTTTAAATAAGAAAAAAGATCAGGACACACGCTGCCTTGATCTTTTTTTTGATAAAAAATCTCATCTTTATTTTTTATCACCAGCTATCAAAATGTCATTGACAACAGCCCACAGTCCTATGATATGATATCCGAGTGATAATAATTATCATTATCACTAATTCAACCAAATATACGGCTATGTGCCGATTTCAAAGGAGTCTACATTCATGAAGAAAATATTGTTCCCTCTGATGCTCATCTTTGTACTTGCATTGAGCGCATGTGGCAATAGCAGCAGCTCTTCCTCAAATAAAGGAAATCAATCAACATCATCAGACAAAATTACATATCAATCTGAAAATGGACCTGTGAAGCTACCAGCGCATCCAAAACGTGTTGTTGTTCTAGGTTCTTACACAGGTAATGTCATGTCACTTGGTGTGAACCTTGTCGGCGTTGACTCTTGGTCCAAAAAGAACCCTCGCTTCCAAAAGGAATTAAAAAATGTGGAAGAAGTATCGGATGCCAATGTAGAGAAAATTATGAAGCTAAAGCCTGATGTCATCATTGGTTTAAGCAATACTAAAAATGTAGAAAAACTCAAAAAAATCGCACCAACCGTTTTGTTTACGTATAACAAAGTCGATTACCTTCAGCAGCACATTGAAATTGGAAAAGTATTAAACAAAGAAAAAGAAGCCAAAGCTTGGGTAAAAGATTTCAAAAAACGTGCAGATGAAGCTGGAAAAGAAATCAAAGCAAAAATCGGTAAAGATGCAACAGTTTCTGTCTTTGAAAGTGGCACAAAAGAGCTCTACGTCTTTGGAGATGCATGGGGCCGCGGAACAGAAATCCTCTACCAGGAAATGAAACTGAAAATGCCTGAGAAAGTGAAAGAAAAAGCATTAAAAGCCGGCTACTATGCAGTTTCACAGGAGGTCATTCCTGAATTTGCTGGAGATTATATGATCATTAGTAAAAACAGCGAAATGGACAATTCCTATCAAAACAGTAAAATTTACAAGTCCATCCCAGCTGTCAAAAAACATCGTGTGTATGAGGCCAATGCAGAAGAATTCTATTTTAATGACCCGATCACACTTGAATACCAACTCTCATTCTTTAAAAAGCACTTTTTAGGTAAATAAGCTGAAGCAAGGGATCTCTTCCCTTGCTTTTTTCTTGTCTACTTCTAGCGGCATGGTCCTTTTTCCGCTACAATGACAACAAGCGAATACAAAAAGTGTGGTGCTGATTTTGTTTAAGATTTTACTAATTGAAGATGATACAACACTCTTCCAAGAAATCAAAGAACGTCTAGTCAACTGGTCCTATGATGTTTATGGGATTCAAGATTTTCATCAGGTGCTGCAGGAATTCACATCTGTCCAGCCTGATCTCGTCATTATTGATATACAGCTGCCAAAATACGATGGCTTTCACTGGTGCCGGATGATTCGGCATCATTCAAATGTTCCAATCATCTTCCTCTCCTCAAGAGACCACCCTGCTGATATGGTCATGTCGATGCAGCTCGGAGCCGATGATTTTGTGCAAAAGCCCTTCCACTTTGACGTGCTCATTGCCAAAATTAATGCTGTTCTTCGCCGAGTGCATGATTATAATGCAGAGCCGGCCAGCCTAAAGGTGTGGTGCGGCGCTGCCATTGACCTAGAAAAAAACACCGTAACAAATGATCACGGTGAGGTTGAATTAACAAAAAATGAGTTATTTATTCTCAAGGAATTGATTCAGCATAAAAATCATATCGTCAGCCGGGAATCACTCATTCAAGCATTGTGGGAGGATGAACGATTTGTCAGTGACAATACACTGACTGTAAACGTCAACCGGCTCAGAAAAAAACTAGACGAGATCTCCCTTGGCGCCTTCATTGAGACAAAAGTGGGTCAAGGCTATCTTGCAAAAGAAAAGGATGATCAATGATGCTGCAAGCATTTTTAAAAGAACGAAGAAGCTGGATTCTTTTCTTTCTTAGTTTGCAGCTCCTCATTCTATTTGTTGCTTATTTGGATACGACCATTCCCATCGCTTCTCTTTTCTATATTGTGCTATTATCTACGTTTCTCATGATTGTCTTTCTCTTTTTTCGATACCGAAAAGAAACGGCTTATTATGAGAGGTTGAAAGAATGGGATGATGACATTGAACATCAAATGCGGCTAACCCCCTCTTCCCCATTTGAGCAGCTCATACATGATGCGACGTCAGAGCAAATTGCACGCTACCGGCGGATGGCAGCAGAGCAGAAAATCGCTCTTGAAGAAGAAAAAGATGAATTGCTCTCTTGGATACATGAGGTCAAAACACCGCTTACAGCGATGCGCTTAATGATTGACCGCTTAACAGATCAGCAGCTGAAATCAAATATGACGTACGAGTGGCTCAGAATACATTTATTACTTGATGCCCAGCTGCACCAAAGCAGAGTTCGTCATATCGAGAATGATTTATTCATTGAAAAGCTGGACCTGCAAAGCATCATCGCAAAGGAAATCAAAGCGCTCCAATCATGGTGCATGCAAAAAGGAATCGGCTTTGAGCTGGCGCTGGAGGAACGTACCGTATTAAGTGATATAAAATGGCTATCCTTTATGCTCAGACAGGTACTCACAAATGCAGTCAAATACAGCCATTCTTCCGATATTGTCATTGAAAGCAAGCAAATAAATGACCAAGTCATGCTGACAATCACAGATCAAGGCAGAGGAATTGATCCAAGAGACATCTCTCGTATTTTTGAAAAAGGCTTTACCTCGACAAGACATCACAATGACACCGCCTCAACAGGAATGGGGCTCTATTTAACGAAAAAAGGAGCTGACGCTCTTCATATCACGATCGAGGTCAACTCCACGATAGATCAAGGTACAACCTTCACCTTCACCTTTCCGAAAAAGAATGATTTTGTTCATATTGCGAGCATGTAAAAAGCAATCGCAATCTCTTCGCGGCTGTCAAAACTTGCGCGAAGAGATTGAGGTGGCTTACTTAGGAAATACTTCCCGCTTCTTGGTGAAAAACATCTCCCATCTGTCTCCGTCTATAAATACTTAATATCAGCCCAACAGCCATCATTTCTAGAAGAATATGTGAACCTCCATAGCTCATGAAAGGCATAGACACTCCAGATAATGGCAACAAGCCAAAGTTTGTGAAAATGCTTAACAGATATTTTGCTGCAAACACAGCCGCTAAACCTGTCATGACCATTTTGCCATAAGCCATTTTCACTCGTTTTGCTGTACGAAATACTCTGTGAATAAAGATGACAAACAACAGGAGCGCAATGAGCCCTGCCAACCAGCCAAATGAATAAATGATATATGTAAACATCCAATCCGTGTGAACCTCAGACATAGCATAAGGTGTGATCTGAAGCCCGTTTGAGCTGAATTCATGAACTTTGAAAAAGGAACGGTGTCTATCTGCTTGAAAAAGAGAAAACACTTCAAACATTAGATATAACACGCCTGTTGCCGTCAGCAGAATGATTTGCTTATAACTTGCGCTAGACACATACATCACGGTTAAGCACATGACCAGACAGATAACGGTCGCAGGAAGAAAACCAATCGTACTGATTAAAATAATCGGTAAAGCCATCATCCCTACTCCAAGCCAAGTTTTGTACGCATTTTCCCAATTCCAATTGTGAAAGATCCCTGCTAAAGAAATAGCTAGAAGAAAAGGCATAATCTCAGTCAAATTTATTGATACATCACGTATTCTTAAAAAAAGAATACCGTTCACTCTTGACCCGAACATCATCGAAAAAATCAGCATTCCGAGTGTCCCAATGTATAAATACCAAGAGTATTTCAATAAGCGCCGATAATCGAAGGAAAACAAACCAAACATAAGCGCTAAACCTACCAGATAAAAGGCAAGGCTTTTATAAAAAATGTTCATGTTTTGAAGATTTGTAAAATCTGAATGAAACTGTAAAAAGTACATCACAAGCAGCCCGCAAGAACAAGCGGCTAGCACTAGAAGAATCATCTTAAAATCGATTTGGACTTTATGTGTTTCGTGAAGCTGCGTTCCGAGAATTTCCGCATCACCAATTTGGTCCAACGCTTGCTCTACCGCCTCTTCTTCAGACATCCCAGCATTCATTGCTTCCTCTTTTAGCGTGTATAGATGATCCATCAGCTCAAGCTTTATATTCGAATGAACATCTTTATTTTTAATTCGTTTACATACACTTTTGACATACTTCTCGAACTTTTTATCTAATCCCATGCGATTTTCTCTCCGTTCAAAACGCCATCAACTGCTTGTTTGAATACGTTCCATTCTTCTTTCTTTTCCTGTATCAATGCTTTCCCTTGTTCATTTATTTTGTAATACTTTCTTTTCCGGTTGCCATTCCCTTCGCCCCAATAAGAGATAATGAACTCTTTCCCCTCCAAATTGTGCAAAATAGGATAGATTGTTCCTTCTTTAAAGCTGAAAATCCCTTCCGATTTCGTCTCTAATTCTTTAATCATTTCATATCCATACATCGGTCTTTCATTTAATAAGCTTAAAATAAGGGTAGCTGTACTTCCCTTTAGAAGCTCTTTACTCACTTTCATTCTTAGTTACCTCCAATACATAGATTTACTATGCATTTATTTAATATGCATATCATACATGAATAAAATGGCCATGTAAAGCTTCAAAACAGCATCCTGACATGAAAAATCTGAGAAGATTGATACATAAGAGTGAAAAACAGATAAAATAAATGGGGAAAGAAAACTCACCCTAATAAGAAACTGGTTTACATACAATTTGTTTAAAAAACAAGCATGTGACAACAATGTCACATGCTCGTCTGTTTTGTTCGCCAAATCGAAGGACGTCTGGCAGGCTTCTTTTTATACTAGAGTTATCAATTAAAAGAAAAAGGGGTTCAGCAAATGAACATTTTAGAAGCTCGCAAAATTTATAAAAGCTATGGAAATAAATTCAACAAACAAGAGGTGCTGAGTGGTATTGATTTAACCATTGAAGCCGGGGAATTTGTCAGTATCATGGGGCCATCAGGCTCGGGGAAAACAACCCTTCTGAACGTATTGTCGTCTATCGATCATGTGTCCAGCGGATCCATTCGTATTGCAGATGCTGAGATGACGCAAATGAAGGATCAGCAGCTTGCGGAATTTAGAAAAAAGCAGCTTGGCTTTGTTTTTCAAGATTATAATTTACTTGATACACTCACAGTCAAAGAAAACATCCTTTTGCCTTTATCCATCTCCAAAACGCCAAAAAAAGAAGCTTTTGAACGTTTTCAACAGCTTGCAGAAGACATGGGGATTTATGAACTAAGAGACAAATACCCGAACGAACTCTCTGGCGGACAAAAGCAGCGGACATCGGCGGTTCGTGCCTTCATTCATGAACCAAGTCTTATTTTCGCTGATGAACCTACAGGGGCACTTGATTCCAAATCGGCATCTGACCTGCTCAACAAACTGCAAGATTTCAATCGCAAACGAAAAGCGACCATTGTGATGGTGACACATGATCCTGTCGCAGCCAGCTATTCAAGCCGCGTCATTTTTATCAAGGATGGACAGATTTATACACAGTTGAATAAAGGCGCTTTAGAAAGAAAAATGTTTTTCGAGGATATTATGAAAACGCAAGGTGTCTTAGGCGGTGTGAAGCATGAACATTAATCAGCTCATCTTTCGTAACCTGAAGAAAAATTTGAAGAATTACTATTTATATGTGTTTGCTCTCGTGTTTAGTGTGGCGCTCTATTTTTCCTTTGTCACCTTGCAATACTCACCAGCACTTGATGATGTAAAAGGCTCCATTAAAGGCGGTGCTTCGATTAAAGCCGCTTCGGTTCTGCTTATAGCCATCGTCGGTATTTTCCTGCTATATGCGAATAGCATTTTTATTAAGCGCAGAGGAAAAGAAATAGGTCTCCTGCAGCTCATTGGTATGACGAAACAAAAAATTTCCAGACTGCTCAATGCAGAGAACTTTATTCTATACGTGACAGCCATGACTATCGGCATCATTGCAGGCTTTATCGGTTCAAAGCTGATGCTGATGGTGTTATTTAAAGTGACTGGTGTTAATGCCATCGCCAATCTGCATTTTTCGGGCATGGCCCTTCTGCAAACACTCATTGTCTTTTTTATTATCTATGGATTGATTATGCTGAGAAATAGACGTTTTATTAATAAACAAACGATTTTATCTTTGTTTAGAACAACGTCTTCGACAGAACAGCGTGTGAAAAAGATCTCTGTGTTTGAAATCATCATTGGAGTGTTCGGTATTGTCTTGATCAGCTCAGGCTATTATATTTCTTCTAAGCTTTTTACCGGCTCATATACGTCCATGTTTGAGTTACTTTTAGCCATGATTTATATTCTAGCCTCTGTTATCATCGGTACCTTTCTTTTTTACAAAGGCTCTGTTTCTTTCATTGCCAATATTGTACGTAAAAGAAAAAATGGCTATCTCGCCATTCATGAAGTATTATCTCTGTCATCCATTATGTTCCGGCTAAAATCAAATGCACTGCTTTTAACGATTATTACAACCGTATCTGCACTTGCCATCGGTTTGCTGGCTCTTAGCTACATTTCCTATTACTCAGCAGAAAAAACCGCTGAGCAGATGATTCCAGCTCATTTCGCCATGGGCTCAGAAAAAGAAGCAGCAACCTTCACTCGTGCACTTTCTGACAAACATATTGCTTATGATCAAAAGCAGTTCAAAGTGATTCAAGCGAAATTTGATGCGAAAAAAATAGTGGATTCAGAGGTGAAAAATATGAAGAATGATCCAGGCGTATTGACACTGCCTGTGATCAGTGAGAAAAATGCACCAAATTTTCATGTGGAGAACAACGAAGTATTTTAAGCGGCTACAGTGATCTATTAAAGAAAATCATGCCGATTCAAAGCTCAGGCGATGTGAAGCTTCTCATTAAGAAACCGCTTGATTTGAAAGTCATAGATATGAAGAAAGATTATCTCATTTCTTACAACTTCACTTTTGGCGGTCTACCTGTTGCCGTCGTGAGTCAAGATGTTTTTGAGCAGCTCGATCAACAAAAAGATCCAAAGCTACAGCTTGAAAATAGCCAATATATCTCAGTCAATATAAAAGATGATAAAAATCTTGAACAAGCAAATAGCGTGTTTACATCTTTAAAACTAAGTGACAACAGCATGTCTCAATTAGCTTCAGCTCAGCAGCAAAAACAAACAATAGGACTGATGATGTTTGTGGTCGGGTTTTTAGGCCTTAGCTTCCTTGTCACATCTGGCTGTATTTTATACTTTAAACAAATGAATGAAAGTGAAGAGGAACAAAGCTCCTATACGATCTTGCGTAAGCTTGGTTTTACTGAGAAGGACCTATTAAAAGGCATCCGGCTTAAACAGCTGTTTAACTTTGGGATTCCGCTCATCGTCGGATTGCTGCACAGCTACTTTGCTGTACAATCAGGCTGGTTTTTATTCGGCGGAGAATTGTGGACTCCAATGCTCATCGTTATGTCGATTTACACTGTCCTCTATTCTATCTTCGGATTCCTATCTGTCCAATATTATAAAAAGGTCATTAAGGATTCCTTGTAATCAATTCCCCATAGGCAACGCCTATGGGGTTATTTTATTTATGAAGGTGTTGATTCAAACTTGTGTGATAAAATATGGTCTCTTGCCTCATAAGCTTTTCGTTTGACCTCTTCTAGGTTCACACCGACTAGCTTTCCGTTTTGTTTCACTGCTTTTCCAGCAACATAAACAGAATCAACATTTGAAGGATGTGCCGTTTGGACAACCGCTCCAGCCGGATCTGTCATCGGAAGAAGATTCATGCTTGTCCGATCGATCAAAATAAAATCCGCTTCTTTCCCAGGTGTAAGCGACCCAATTTTATGATCAAGCTGTAATGCACGAGCGCCATTGATCGTCGCAGCCTCAAGCATTTGATGAGCTGACAGCCCAAGTTCAGGTCCCGGCATGATCCCATCCATTAACAACGATTGATTTTGGATCGCGCGCTCTGCCTGAAGCCCGAATTTCATTTGAGCAAACAAATCTCCACCTGTCGCTGTCACTACGTCTACACCGAGCGTTGGAAGAACACCTTGTTCAATCGCAAGTCCTGTGACAGGATAACCGTGACCCATCATCATTTCAATTTCAGGGGTAATGGAGATGGAGCTTCCGCTGTCTGCCAGCATCTTCATTTGATCCGCATCGATTGCGTTAATATGCACCATGTTCAAATCAGGTCCGAGCAGCCCTGCTTTGTGAAGCCGCTCAATCGATCGATCCTCCGCTCCCCAATTTCCAAAGCCGATGTGCATACTACATAGAGCATCTAGAGACCGAGCTGTTTCAATTTCAAATACCGACGTCTCCCATGAAGAAAACTCTGGACCACGAATCGCAAGTCCCATTGTTAAAAGCTGATCTGATGATTGAAAATGCGCTTTTTTCACACGTGCTGCGTCCTCCATATTGGTGAGCGTACTCTCTCTATCCCAATATTCAGCATCTCCAGAGGAACCAAAAGCAAAAACAGCTCGTATACCCGCATCTTTTAATCCTCCAATGAGCTCTTCTGTATGATCCATTGAATTGATCATCGTCCAATCTAAAAACGTGGTCACACCTGCATCTAAAGCCTCTAATGCCCCTAAATAATTGGCGATTCGATCGTCGGATGGGCGTCTCATTGCTCCATAGTTGCCATAATAGATTTTGCTTAAATATGTCTGCAAAGACCAATCTGTCCCTATGCCCCGGATGACAGACTGCCACACATGCCGATGTGTATCTACAAGACCTGGCATAATGACCATATCAGATGCATCAACAATGTCTGCATCACTTACTTCAATTGAAGGTCCAACTTCTAAAATGTGTTTCCCTTCAATTAATAAATCTCCCTTTTCAAGAAAACCTAAAGATGGATCAAGTGTTAAGAGTGCTGCATCTTTAAACAATGTTTTCTTCATCCATATCCCCCTTTTCAAATGACGAGGATAAGTGACCCCGCCTCAATGTCATTTTAAAACAGAAAAGGATCAAATTAGAAGAAAAGTGGCTTATCAAAATATATTAAGAGCTGATGTTTCTGAAATAGTTGTATGTGCGTTTTAATTTGATGTCATGCTTCCCTTTTGGACTTTCCATCATCCCAAACTCAAAGAACTTCACAGGTTTGATTCCGACATATTGCAAGAGAGCTCGTTTCATTAACATCTTGTGCGCATTTTGTAAAAAGAACAAAGGGTAGTTGGTTGGTCCTTGCATTGTCGATACACAAACGGCACTTTTCCCTTTTAATAATCCTTCTGGCAGCAGACCGCCTGTTTGACGATAAGCGAAATTCGCAGCAAACATGCGGTCAATAAAGCCAAGCAGCATAGCTGGCGGCCGCCCCCACCAAATGGGATAAACGAACACGATTTTATCCGCCCACATGATCTTATCCTGATACTCGCGAATGTCAGGATCTTTATGCATATCACGTCTCTTTTTCTCTTCATTAAAAACAAGTACAGGATCAAATTTTTCTTGATATAAATCGATGATTTTCACTTCTTGAACGATTGGATTTTCTTCGCTGCCTCTAACAATTTCTTTAAAAAAAGCACCATTTAAACTATTGTGATGAGGGTGAGTATAAATAATGAGTACATTCATCTTTTTCTCCTTTAGTTATCATTTGATAATAAAAAGATATACCCCAATCGATTAGTTGTCAAATGATAATTGTTTTTTGATAATAAATTTGATATGTTACATAGGAGGTGATCATCATGCAACATCCACATTTCTTCAAGGAATTCGTCGCATTTGCTTCTACTTTTTCAGAGCTAAAACATGATCTGATGAGCAAAGTCAAACCACCAGAATTAACAGCCTTACAATATTTAATTTTAGAGCAGCTAGCGGTCAGCGAACCGCTTACCCCTAGTGACATCGCAGACTGTCAGCATATGTCTCTTCCAAATGTCAGCAGAGAACTGAAAAAACTGCACGAAAAACAATTCATTGATAGAGAAGAAGACCGTGTTGACAAACGAAAGCATATCATTATGCTTTCTGACAAAGGCCGTACCTGTATGAACGAGGCCTTTCAGCATATCGAAAGGATGCTAATAGACAGCCTATCTTCCTCAGATATAGAACAAATGGATGATATCGTACAAGCTCTCCGTCTATTAAATCAAACGATTTTTAAAAAATGACCCAATGAAAAAAGCATGGGCGCTACGCTCATGCTAAGGATTTTGTATCTTATTAATGAAGGGATGCTAAAAGATACGTTATGAAACCAACAATCGGAATGATCGGGATCATTAATTTCAATGTTGTATTCGTATTCTTATATAAATTCCATAGCAATACTGGTATACCAAATGTTAACGTATCTAAAACAGCAAGAACTACTCCTTTACGCTGTTCTTTATGAGCCATTTTAAAAACCCCCCTATTCACCAAACTTTTTTCACACAATAACCGGCCAATCCCGCTGATATACCTCCATTAATCACTGCGCATGCAATACAGCTAGCAGGTCCAGTAAAACAAATATAATAACACGCTCCTAGAACCATTGAACGTAACGGAAGAGATTCATTAGGGCCGCTTTTCTTTTTTAAGCAGTCCCAAAACTTGTTCCAATTAAAACTCGTTTGAATTTCCGAATCATCTATTTGAACAATTTTTCTATTTAATTCCATCATATCTTGCTTTACACCATTTTCACCATAGGTAAAAGATCCTTTTAAAAACTCCCCTTTTTGGTTGATATGAAACTTATTTTTCAATTTTCCATTTTGAAAAAAATATGAGTGCAAATTCCCTTTCCCATCGTATTCTGCAAGTTGAATATAGTGAGCTTTTATTTGACTCAGTGAAACTGAAATGAAGGAAACATTGTTAAGCAGCTGATTATCTGACTTCTTCTTTTTCAGATAAAAATAAACAACATCTGTTTTAGCAGCGTGTATATGAACCGCCGCACTTTCTCCATTTAATAGATAACCTTTCTTTTGGGCTAATTCTTTTGCCTGTAAAAATTGAGAGCTTTTTTTTGCTTTTTTTATGAGTTTTTCTGCTGTTTTATCATTTTGTATCTTTTCAAAAGGCTCGTCCTCTTTTATGGTAACAGCGTTACCTACAGGATATTGTCCGAATAAAAGTGATATGAACAAAAACATACAAAACATTTTTCTTATCTTCATCATACAGACTCCTTTAGTAAAGTTAGTAAAAATCATAACCTTTTAAAGGAAAAAATGTAATAGACTGTTTTTCCAATAAAATCCACTATTGATAATGTAGCATATAACCTATTCTTTATCATTTCCTCTAGGCAATTGAATCTGATCTTCCTCCCTGAATCATGATGACACTGGCTGAAAAGTCTTACCGATACACAAAAAAAGCGCTGGATCATTACGTCCAAACGCTTCTTTGTTTTATTCTCTATGTACCCTTATACAATCAATTGATATGCAATATATAACGCAACCAGCCAGATCATGACCGCGGAAGCTTTATTGATACGGTTCATCCATTTGCCGTTTGTATCTAACTTCCCTAACATCTTCCCTAAAAGGGCGAGACCAATAAACCATAACCAGGACACGATGATACAGGCAAGTGTGAATGCCAGCTTTTCTGCGCCGCTATATTGCAGCGAATTTGTCCCAATGACACCAATCGTATCGAGAATCGCGTGGGGATTTAAAAGAGAAACGGAACAAGCAAATACAATTTGTTTTCTTGCAGGCATTAATTTCTGCTTCTCTTGATCACCTGATGATGAGCTTGTGTTCCATACGGACCATCCCATATAAACTAAAAAACAAAAACCAATGATATAAAGACCAATTTGCAGTACTGGAATGGTAAACACCACAACAGAAACACCTATGACAGCTAAAGCAATTAAAAGTGTGTCACAAAGAGCAGCCGTGATGACGACAGGCATTGCTCGATATAATCGAGGCTGCAGCGCTCCTTGTTGAAATACAAATACATTTTGTGCGCCCAAAGGTAAAATGAGACCAAAGGCAAGTACAATTCCATGAATGATCGCAATCGACATCTACTAACATTCTCCTTTTTCAGAAATTCCTACATATTTTAACATAAAGCACCTTGCCTGCTTTCAACAAATTTCATTTTCCGTACAAAAAAAGCGCTGGATGCTTCCATCCAAACGCTTCTCATTTTTTCATTATTTACTTTTTCGTGCAAGCTCTCTTTCTCTCAGCTCTACACGGCGAATTTTCGCTGACGGTGTTTTTGGCAGTTCGTCAATGAATTCGATTTCTCTTGGGTATTTGTATGGTGCTGTTGTGTTTTTCACATGTGTTTGCAACTCTTTGATCAGTTCATCACTTTGCGCCACTCCATCACGAAGGACGACGTATGCTTTCACGATTGATCCTCTGATTTCATCTGGGCTCGCCACAACTGCACATTCCTTCACTGCTGAATGCTTGATCAGCGCATCTTCTACTTCAAACGGTCCAATCGTATAGCCTGAGCTGACAATGATGTCATCTCTGCGGCTTTCAAACCAGAAGTACCCATCTTCGTCTTTTTTCGCGCGGTCACCCGTAATGAAGTAATTTCCTCGGCGCTGCGCCTTTGTACGCTCTTCATCTTTGTAATATTCCTTAAATAGAGCCGGTGTTTCGAGATGGACCGCAATGTCACCAATTTCTCCAGGTGCGCAGACGTTTCCATCCTCATCAATGATATCTACTTCGTTGCCAGGGGTTGGTTTTCCCATACTTCCTGGCTTGATATCCATTCCTTTTAGCACCCCTACAAGCAGTGTGCTTTCAGTTTGGCCATAGCCGTCTCGTACTTCTATATCGAAATGCTTTTTGAATGTATCAATGACTTCACGGTTCAATGGCTCTCCCGCAGAAACAGCACTATGCAGCTTCGGCAGCGCGTACTGACTCAAATCATCTACTTTTGCCATAAAGCGATATTCTGTCGGTGTACAGCATAAGACATTGATTTCATTTTTTTGAAGCAGCTCTAAGTATGTATTTGGATTGAATTTCCCTCCATACACAAAGCCTTCTGCTCCACTTCCTAACACAGATAAGAGGGGGCTCCACACCCATTTTTGCCAGCCTGGTCCTGCTGTCGCCCATACTTTATCTCCTTCATTAATGGAGAGCCATGCTTTGGCAGCTGTGCGTAAATGTGCATACGCCCATCCGTGTGTATGAACAACCCCTTTTGGGTTCCCTGTTGTACCTGATGTATAGGATAAAAACGCCATGTCTGTGCGTTTTGTATCTGCCAATTCAAGTTCGTTTGATTGCTCTTCCTTTTGCGCTAGAATGTTTGTCCAGCCATGATCGTTTTCACCGATTGAGAATGTTTTAAAATCGTTCGGCTTTTTAGTTCCGTCGAACGATTGAATGAATGAAGAGTAAACGATCGCTCCCTTTGCTTCTGCGTGTTCAATTCGGTAATCTAAATCTTTCGCACGCAGCATTTCAGAACAAGGAATCACGACCATTCCTGTTTTCAAAATCGCTAAATAAATGCTGTATGCCTCGAGCATGCGCGGCACCATCACAATGATTTTATCGCCTTTTTTGAAGCCTGCATTTAATAAAACATGTCCAATTTTATTTGCCTCTTCTACTAATGCTGCATATGTTACATGCGCTTCGTGCCCATTACCGTCCTGCCAGTGCAGGGCCATTTTCTCCTTGTCATGACTGAACGCTTCAATCTCACTGACTAAGTTATATTGTTCTGGTGCAATTAAGTCTTCTCTTTTCATGGTACAGCTCCTTTTAGCCTCTTTCTTATGAAACGAAACATGTTTCAATTTACCTATTCTAACACTCATAACTGAAAAATGCTTGAATTAGGACCTACTCCTAGTATTATGCCATAATTTTTTAAATCCGTCTTCTTTTTTAAAAATATTCTAACTATTTATATGTACAAAAAGAAAAGAGCGGGAATCATCCCGCTCATAAGCCATAGCTTTTAAATTGTGTGTCTTAGAAAGATCCGCCACCCATATGTTGTTGAGCGTAAGATACAAGACGCTTAGTGATTTCTCCACCAACTGATCCGTTAGCGCGAGATGTAGTTTCTGCACCAAGGTTTACACCAAATTCAGAAGCGATTTCGTACTTCATTTGGTCGATAGCTTGTGCAGCGCCTGGTACTAGTAATTGGTTAGAACTGCTTTGTCTGTTTTGTTGAGCCATGTGTTCTCACCTCCTTGTGAATATAGAATGTGTAGAAACACATGACTTCATGCGATTGATTTTATGGTAATTATTATGAAATTTTCGTTTTAGAATAAATCAGCGAATTCATCTGCCGTTTTCTTTTCATTTGTCACAATAATCGTTTCAATTTGCTCTACTGCCTCGTCCAGCATCGGCTCGAAATCAGCAAAGCTTTCGTAGCGTTCTACCTTCTCAAGCTTTGGTTTTGTTTTAGGGGACGGCGGCGTAAAGATCGTACAGCAATCCTCGAAAGGCTGAATGCTTGTATCGTATGTGCCAATTCTTCTTGCTTCATCAATAATGTCATTTTTATCGACAGCTATGAGCGGGCGGATGATTGGTGTATTAGTCACATGATTAATGGCATACATGCTTTCAAGTGTCTGACTTGCCACTTGCCCAAGGCTTTCACCAGTAATAATCGCAAGGGCATCACGCTTTTCTCTTATTTTGTCAGCTATTTTCAGCATCATTCTTCTTGTTGATGTCATCGTATAGTTTTCAGGTACTTGTTTGTGGATCAGCTCTTGAATTTTTGTAAAAGGTACGATGTGAAGCTTCACTTCGCCTCCATATGCTGCTAGGCATTCTGCAAGATCAATCACCTTTTGTTTCGCACGTTCACTTGTATACGGAGGGCTAAAGAAATGCACAGCTTCAATTTGAATTCCGCGTTTCATTGCTTGATAGCCGGCAACTGGGCTGTCAAAGCCGCCTGAAAGCATGAGCATCGCTCTTCCGCTAGAACCAACCGGCAGGCCGCCTGCACCTTTGACATCTTTAAATGTAATGTACGTGGCTTGCTCTCTGATTTCGATGCGTAAATGCACATCTGGCTGTTTCACATTGACTGTTAAGTTTTCCGTATTTCTTAGAACATGTCCGCCAATTTCGCGATTCATTTCATTTGAATCAAGTTCAAATTGTTTATAAGAACGTTTCGTTGACACTTTAAATGTATTCCCTTGTTCATACACTTCCTGTACCGCTGTTAGTGCCGCATCTTTAATCGCATCTAGATTTGTCTCACATTTAACCGCAAGACTAAAGCTCTGAATGCCAAATACACTTTTGAGCTGTTCTGAAATCGGTTCAGGGTCTTCTCCGTTCAGCATAATCGTGATGCGGTCTCTATCAGATGCATACTTTAATGCTTCAAAATCCTTTAAGACGAACCGAATGTGCTGTCTTAGTTTTTCAATGAATTTCTTTCTATTCTTCCCTTTTGTTGAGATCTCACCAAAACGGACTAAAATATGATCATATTTCATGCTGTTATCTCATTCCTTTTAATTTTTTCACACTTTGTGTGATCGATGTGATGATTTGCGATGCAAGCTCTGGTCCTTGTCCATACGTCAAGCTGATTCTCATACTGCTTTTGGCCACTTCCTCTGATTTTCCCATCGCCAGCAGTACACGGCTTGGCTCTTTTTTCTTGGCTGAGCAGGCAGAGGTTGTAGAAACATATATGCCTTCTTTTTCAAGCATATGGAGGAGGACTTCAATTTGAATACCCGGCACTGAAAAATTCACAATGTGCGGCGCACTTTGCGCCCTCGGTGTGTTCATCACAATACCTTCTATGTCTCCAAGCTGTTTTTGCAGCTGCGTTTTTAAGTTCAGCATCTCATCGTGATGCTTGTCAAGCTGTTCATATGATTGTTTCATGGCTTTTGCCAAGCTGACAGCTCCAGCAGGGTTTTCAGTACCTGAACGAAGCCCTAATTCCTGCTCTCCCCCTGTAATGAAAGGGGCGAGAATGACATCTTTCTTTAAAAAGAGTGCGCCTGTGCCTTTTAAGCCATGAATTTTATGACCTGACATCGTCAAAAGATCTACATCTAGCTGTTTATTAAGTGCTACTTTGCACATTCCCTGCACCCCGTCGACATGAAAAAGCGCGTTTTTGGCATGCTCACGAATGATGCCAGCAGCTTCTTCAATCGGCTGGATGGCACCCGTTTCGTTATTGACGTGCATCATGCTGACAAGCACTGTATCAGGGCGAAGCACTTCTTTTAAATGCGTCATATCTGCATGGCCTTGCTCATTTACTTGAATATAGGAGATGTCAAAGCCAAATAACGCCTTTAGCTGTTCAAACGATTCAATGACAGAAGGATGCTCAATTGCTGTCGTCACAATGTGCTTGCCCCGATTCATTTTGGCAAGTGCTGCACCTTTAATGGCGATGTTATTCGCTTCTGTAGCACCAGAAGTAAAAATAATCTCATATT